>CAJXZI010000141.1 GCA_913063005.1 uncultured Halieaceae bacterium
ATATCCCCCAAACCTAAGGCGCCAAGGATGGCATCGCTGAGCGCGTGAAGCGCAACGTCACCGTCAGAGTGTGCCATCAAAGCGCGATTATGGGGAATCTCAACACCCCCTAGAATGATGCGATCCCCGTCACCAAAGGCGTGCACGTCGTATCCATGGCCAATTCTGATCCGCGAACTCATACCCTAGACTCCTCGCTCAGTCGCCGCAAAAGGATCTCTGCAATTTCAAGATCAGCGGGGACTGTTATTTTTATATTTGTTGAGGGTCCCTCAAGAATCGATACCGGATACCCCGCAAGCTCCATTGCCATCGACTCATCAGTGATCGCGGCCTCACTCGCTATCGCCGATGACAGCGCTGACGTCAGCTCCGTAAGTTTGAACATTTGAGGTGTCTGCGCGCGCCAAATCACTTTCCGGTCCAGTGTCTCGACGACGCGATTGTCGTCAGACACATGCTTTAAGGTATCAACTGACGCTTGCGCCATCACACCACCAACCCCCTCCGACAAACAGGAAGTAATCAGGGCGCGCAACGTCGTCACCGAAATGCAAGGCCGCGCCGCGTCATGAACCAAAACCCAATCCTTAACACCGGCCTCAGCGGTAATCGCTTCTAAACCCGCTAGCACTGAATCTGCACGCTCGGCACCACCCGACGCAGTCGTCACGCGTGGGTCCGAAAGGCTTGGTATCGCGTCGGCACGTCGATCACTGGGATCAAGCACGACCACCACACCGCGAATATCGGGACAGGCGAGCAAGGCTCTGAGCGTGTGCTCGAGTATCGGCACGCCGTTTAACTTGAGATATTGCTTTGGAACTTCCGCTGCCATGCGACGCCCGCTACCTGCAGCAGGCACTACAGCCCAAACACTACTCACGGCGATTTTTCCTCGCTCTTATCATCGACAAAGAGGATGAATTCTTCCCCCTCGCGAACCAAGCCTAGGTCCTCTCTGGCAACAGCCTCTAGCATTTCCTCGCCGTCTTGAAGCTCGATAACACGGTCTGCCAAGGCTGCATTTCTCCGCGTTAATCGTTGATTTTCTGCGCTGTCGCTCACCACCTGGGCTTCTAGCGAACGACGCTCAGCGATGCCGCCCTCCCCAAGCCACAAGCGGTACTGCAGAAGCATGAAAAGCCCCAGCAGTGCGAGTAGCACGGGGCGTTGCATTTAGGCGCCTCGCTCCAGCTCAGCACGACCGCGATACGGGGCAGTCATACCTAGCTCAGCTTCAATACGAAGCAGTCGGTTGTATTTCGCAACGCGGTCAGAACGGCAGAGCGAGCCCGTTTTAATTTGACCTGCCCCGGTACCCACGGCCAGATCAGCAATCGTTGCGTCTTCAGTTTCGCCGCTACGATGAGAGATAACGGCTGTGAAGCCTGCGTCTTGCGCCATTTTGATCGCGTCGAGCGTTTCGCTTAGCGAGCCAATCTGATTGAACTTGATCAGAATTGAATTACCGATATTTTCTTCGATGCCGCGCTTCAAAATACGCGTATTAGTGACAAACAAATCGTCGCCAACCAACTGCACTTTGTCACCGAGCTTGCGCGTCAAATATGCCCACCCGTCCCAATCTGACTCGTCCAAGCCATCCTCGATAGAAACAATAGGGTGTGATGCGGCTAATTCGGCGAGATAGTCTGCAAACCCCTCACTCGAAAACGCACGTCCCTCACCGGACAGCTGATACTCACCGTCGCGATAAAACTCTGACGCGGCGCAGTCGAGCGCCAGTGTGATGTCTTCACCGAGCGAGTAGCCCGCGTTAGCCACCGCCTCAGCGATCACTTCTAATGCGGCAGCGTTAGACGGTAAGTCGGGAGCAAAACCACCCTCATCACCTACCGACGTTGCCAAACCTCTTGCGCCAAGGACTTTTTTGAGGTGATGAAAGATCTCCGCGCCCACACGCAGAGCTTCTGCAAATGACTTTGCCGCCACGGGCTGAATCATGAACTCCTGAATATCAACGTTATTGTCCGCGTGCTCGCCACCGTTGAGGATATTCATCATAGGCACAGGCATCGTAAGCTGACCGGTTCCTGCGAGATTGGCAATGTGCTGATATAGCGGCGTTTTTGAGGACTGCGCTGCAGCACGCGCTGTTGCCAAAGAGACCGCTAAAATGGCGTTCGCACCAAATTTGGCTTTATTGTCAGTGCCGTCGGCCTCGATCATTCGCTGATCAACACCGCGTTGGTCCATAGCGTCGTGACCCAGCAAACATTCACGAATCGGACCATTAACGTTAGCCACGGCATTCAATACACCCTTGCCTAAGTACCGTGAGCCGTCGCCATCACGAAGTTCCAGTGCTTCTCGAGACCCGGTACTCGCACCCGATGGCGCATACGCAACACCTACGGTGTCATCATCAAGTGTGACCTCTGCCATAACCGTCGGGTTCCCGCGAGAATCCATAACTTCAAAAGCGCGGATATCTACAATTTCGCTCACTCGTTACTCCTGATAACGTTAATTAATCTCTAGATTGGGCAGTGACTTAACTAAGTCATCCACTGCTTTAACCTGCTCAAGAAAAGGCTCTAACTGCGCCAGAGGCAAGGCACTTGGGCCATCACACAAGGCTTTCGATGGATCCGGGTGCGCCTCTAAAAACAACCCAGCGAGCCCTGTCGCCATACCTGCTCGTGCTAACTCAGCCACTTGCGCACGACGCCCACCGGAGGCGGCATCTCCCGGATCTCGGCGCTGTAGCGCGTGTGTCACGTCAAAGATGACGGGCACTTCATTGGTGGTTTTTCGCATCACACCAAAGCCCAGCATATCAACCACAAGGTTGTCGTAACCAAAATTACTGCCGCGCTCGCATAAAATAAGCTGATCATTGCCGCACTCCTGGAACTTATGAACGATGTTATTCATCTGTTCAGGGCTAAGAAATTGAGGTTTTTTGATGTTAATTACCGCACCGGTCTCAGCCATGGCGCGGACAAGATCTGTCTGTCTGGCGAGGAAGGCCGGCAATTGAATAATGTCGACTACGGACGCTGCTGGTGCCGCCTCTTCAGGACTGTGCACATCGGTGATGGTAGGCAAGCCAGTGGCTTTCTTAACGGCTTCAAATATTGCAAGACCGGCCTCAAGACCGGGACCGCGAAAGGAATTTATGGAAGAGCGATTCGCTTTATCGTACGAGGCCTTAAAAACCAGTGGAATGCCCAACTTTTGGCAAACGTCTTGATAGAAACCTGCCACATCGACGGCAAATTGCTCCGATTCAAGTACGTTGACACCACCAACCAGTACGAAGGGCTTGTCGTTGGCAAAATCAATTCCCGCTACTGAGACGGTTTTGCAGCTCATTAAGACTGACCCTCAACCGCCGCATCAATAAAACTCGAGAACAACGGATGGCCACCGCGCGGACGCGATGTGAATTCCGGGTGGAATTGGCAAGCGACAAACCAAGGGTGATCAGCGAGTTCGATCATCTCGACCAAACCCTGATCCTGCGACCATCCCGAGATCGTCATACCCCTCTCTTCGAGCTGAGGCACCAACGTGTTGTTAACTTCGTAGCGATGGCGGTGTCGCTCGCGAATCACTTCGTCCCCGTATATTTCCCGGGTCTTTGTCCCCGCAACCAGATAGCAGGGTTGCGAGCCAAGACGCATGGTTCCGCCGAGGTCAGAGTGCTCGTCTCGCACTTCGATATCACCCTGCTCGGTTTGCCATTCTGTAATAAGACCAATAACCGGGTACGGCGTCTCGATGTTCATCTCGGTTGAATGCGCTCCCGCCATACCACAGACATTACGCGCAAACTCGATCATTGCCATGTGCATGCCGAGACAGATACCCAAATACGGGATTTTGTTTTCTCGCGCATAGGTAACTGCTGCAATCTTCCCCTCAATGCCTCGGTCTCCGAAACCACCGGGAACGAGAATGGCATCGAGCGTCTTCAGAACCCCGATACCTTGCGTCTCAAGGTCCTCAGCGTCGATGTATTCGATATCAACCCGCGTATTTGTTTGAAGCCCAGCATGCCCAAGCGCTTCGTTGAGTGATTTGTAGGCGTCGACAAGGTCGGTGTATTTACCCACCATCCCTACCTTCACCGTCGCGCGTCTGGGTGCGAACTCTTTTGCGACTACGTCATCCCACTCGCTGAAGTCGACCGCACCGGGAGACATACCAAAACGCTCCAGAATGTAATCATCAAGACCCTGCTCATGAAGACGCTTAGGAATCTTGTAAATGGAATCTGCGTCGAGCACCGGAATCACCGCACGTTCTTCCACGTTGGTAAACAGCGAAATTTTACGGCGCGCGCTCTCATCGATATCTACCGAACAACGACAGAGCAAAACATCAGCTTGAAGGCCGATCGATCTAAGCTCTTTCACTGAATGCTGTGTTGGCTTCGTCTTGATCTCACCCGCGGTGGGGATGTAAGGCACCAGCGTCAAGTGCATGAGCAATGCATTGGAAGACCCCGCCTCAAGCTTCAACTGGCGTAGGGCCTCAAGGAACGGCTGACTCTCGATATCGCCGACGGTACCACCAACCTCGACCACGGCAACGTCTGCTCCTTCGGCACCGGCAATGACGCGTCGTTTTATTTCATCGGTAATGTGCGGGATGACCTGGACCGTGCCACCAAGATAATCGCCCCGTCGCTCTTTTCGTAACACCTCATCGTAGACCTGTCCGGTCGTAAAGTTGTTTCGCTTGGACATGGTTGCACGCGTGAAGCGCTCGTAGTGCCCCAAATCTAAGTCAGTCTCGGCACCATCGTCCGTAACGAAAACTTCACCGTGCTGAAACGGGCTCATCGTGCCAGGATCAACGTTAATGTAAGGGTCGAGTTTAAGCAGCGTAACCTTGAGGCCTCTAGCTTCAAGCACTGCAGCAAGAGAGGCAGCGGCAATACCTTTCCCCAACGAGGAAACAACACCACCGGTAACAAAAACGTATCTCGTCATGGAATCCACCAAAGCACTAGGAACTGTGGGGCGGCTAACAAGGTGTTGCCGATAGCATAGCTCCGATGGGCGTTCAGCTTACCAAAGAGTGTCGTTTGGCTCAATTTCCAATGCGGATTTTTGGTGCTCTCCAGACCGGTACTAATCCCTCTGAATTACCGTTGAAAAACTGCGCACCATGTTCCGTACAGCCAAGTTCAGGTACCGCGTCCACCTCGCCGCCACTGCAGGCGATGGGCACGCTTGCGCGCCAATAAGGCGCAATACCGGCCTCCTGCATGCAGTCACGTAGTGCGCGGTTTGGCCTGTTTGGAAATTTAACTTTTTCGCCTGAGGCAACCTGCCGAAGGCTTACCGTAGAGCCTGCGGCGAGCCCAACATCCCCGCGCTGCCAGCTTAGGCGCCCCCACGGTCGGTCAATTGACTCGCCCACTCGCACCTCTTCAACCTCGCACAGCGACGCAGCAACTGGAACCAGCTGGATTCTTTTCCGCCAATAAAACAGCGCATACGGTGCCATCGTTAAATTTGGCACCTTGTCAGAACGCGATTCAAGGCACTGTCGGCAAAACTCTTTGAGCGCATCATGCGCAGGTGACTCAAGACCGAGCACCTTGAGCTTATTGCGAATCTGTGTGTGCAAAGCCTCTACGGCTGGGCCATCAGCCTCCAAACTCAAGGCCCCCAGTGGGCACTCGTACCAGAGGTCTGAAGGTGATTCGTCAATGGCCGTCATAATCTGGCCAGTGCGAGCCATAGCAGCGCGATACCCAGGCCAGCGCTCCTCGATCAAGGGCAGTACT
>CAJXZI010000142.1 GCA_913063005.1 uncultured Halieaceae bacterium
ACTACGAGACCGTCACGCTACCCGATATCGAGGCGGCCTGGACAAAGTCTATTACCAGTGGTCACTTATTATCCCTGGCCGGCTGTAGCCTGGAATTCAACGGTGAGAAAAATCTGCTGAGGGATATGACGCCACTATCAGGACATCCCAACGGCATGACGTTCGAGGCTTGGAAGAACGGTGTGCAGCTCGTTCGAGCACAGTATTTCTCTGTGGGTGGCGGCATGGTTGAGGATCACAATCGCCTTTCTTTGGCGACGGCTTATGTCGCAGAGGGGCCTACCCCCTTTCCCTACAAATCGATGGAAGAGCTGGTAGCCCTGTGCGAGCAAGAGCAATTATCAATTGCGGAGCTCCAGGCAAGAAACGAGCACCTTTGCTTGCGCCGGGAAGAATTTGACCCGATGGCAGACAAATTGTGGAGCGTCATGAGCGACTGTATAGATCGAGGCCTTGCTGCACAGGGTGAGCTCCCGGGGGGCCTCAAAGTGAAACGACGGGCAGCCACATTGTGGCAACGGCTTTTGAATAATGCGCAGGGTGACAAGGCGCCAGCCAACGCGGCTCAACGCGCCATGGTATACGCGATGGCGGTTAACGAGGAAAACGCGGCCGGCGGTCGATTAGTCACAGCGCCGACCAATGGCGCAGCAGGTATTGTCCCTGCGGTCCTAAAAGCACATTTAGACGAGTACACGCTCAATGAAGCGGGTATCAACCGGCACGTCAGCCGCTTTTTGCGGACGGCGACCGCAATTGGCGGCTTATTCAAGATGAATGCGTCTATCTCGGGTGCCGAGGTGGGGTGCCAAGGTGAGGTTGGTGCTGCCGCGTCTATGGCTGCCGCGGGTTTGACAGCAGCGATGGGTGGGAGTCCGCGCCAGATTGAAAACGCTGCGGAGATTGCGGTCGAGCATTGCCTTGGACTGACCTGCGACCCGATTGGTGGCTTAGTACAAGTACCCTGCATAGAGCGCAATGGCATGGGGGCGGTAAAAGCCATTGCTGCCTCGGATCTCGCCCTGGCCGGAGATGGTCAATTCATGATTTCGCTCGATCAAGTGATCGACACCGTCCGCGAGACAGGTAAAGACATGGATAGTCGTTACAAAGAAACTGCTCGTGGCGGCCTCGCTATTCATGGCCTCAAAATCCCTGTCACTGCCGTTGAGTGCTGAGTGCTGAGTGCTGAGTGCTGAGTGCTGAGTGCTGAGTGCTGAGTGCTGAGGGAGATGATTAATCTCGAGTCGACACCTGCCACTGCACCAACGCTCGTATAGTCAGCGCTTAGATCTGCTGCCACTAAGCAAGAGTAAAACCGTATTCCGGTGACTTCTGAGCACTTACAATGAAGCCTGCTCCAACCACGTTTCCATCTGGCTGAAGTCATCCGGCACCTTAGACTGGATGGTCATCATGTTCTGCGTGTCAGGATGGCTAAAGGTTAATGAGTGCGCGTGCAGCCACAGCCGCTTCACGCCCACTCGCTCCTCGATAAAGCGATTGTGTGTCCCTTTGCCGTAACGAACATCGCCGAGAATCGGGTGTGAGATGTGCTTCATATGGCGCCTTAGTTGGCGATATCGGCCAGTTATAGGCTTTAACTGCACTTTGGAATAACGCGCTTCGGGATAGCGATCGACGGGCTCGGGGACTGTCCAGGACGCCAGCGTTGCAAGCTCTGTTGCGGCTTCCCTAACCACACCCTCTTTGGTTTTTCGCCCCTTACTGTCGACTTCATCACGCAGCGGGTGATCAATACTGAGGCTCTGGGGGGTGTGGCCTCTCACAAATGCTAGATAGGATTTATCCACTGACCCTCGCTCAAACATCAGCGACAGTTCGCGAGCGATCTCGGAACTCAATGCAAATATGACGAGACCTGATGTTGGCTTGTCGAGCCGATGAACAGGATATACGTGCTGCCCGAGTTGATCTCGCAGGGTTTGCATCAAAAAGACGGTCTCGCGCGCATCGATGCCGCTTCGGTGAACAAGCATGCCCGCTGGCTTATTCACAACCACCAGCGCGTCGTCGTGATAATAAATCCGGAGCTCAGGCGCGCCAGTCGATGAGTCGAAGTTATTGGAACTCAACGTATCCAAATTAGTCTTATCTCCATTAATTACATTTAGAGCCCGAAAAAAAGCAGTAGGCGTATGGACAATTTCCATCCCTACCAAAGAGCCCACCAAGCCGCGATACCCAAAGACCTCCATAGGCGGTAAGTGTATCGCCCCACTCACCCCGTGGTGTTGGTTTTTGCGATGTATTCGCAAGACTTAAGGCTTTAGTATAAGGACGCAAAATAAGTCAACGAATTAAGTCCTCACTTAACCCGCACAGCCGCGCAAGGACAAGCCCGATGAGTGATCAACACAAGCTTTACATCAACGGAGAGTGGATTCAGACCGAAGCCTCGGTAGCTAACGTCAGTCCCTCGGACACCAATGACGTGATTGGGCAGTATGCACAGGCTTCTGTGGCTCAAGTGCAAACGGCAATTGCTGCAGCAAATACGGCAGTTGCTGAGTGGGGTCAGTCTGCCCTCGAAACGCGATACACCCTACTAATGGACATAGGCAATGAGCTCATCGCTCGCAGTGGCGAATTGGGCGAACTGCTCGCCCGCGAAGAGGGAAAAACACGCGCTGAGGGTGTGGGTGAGGTCTATCGATCCGGGCAGTTTTTCCACTACTTTGCCGCTGAGGTCCACCGTCAGATCGACGATCGCGCAGAGTCTGTAAGACCTGGTATCGAAATCGATACACGCCGCGAACCTGTGGGGGTTGTTGCCATTATCAGCCCTTGGAACTTTCCAATGGCGACCGCCGTCTGGAAAATCGCGCCTGCGCTTGCCTTTGGTAACTCGGTGATCTTCAAGCCCGCCAACCTTGTACCTGCCAGCGCCTGGGCGCTGACTGAGATTATCTCGCGCCAAAGTGCCCTGCCTGCTGGGACTTTTAATTTGGTCATGGGCTCCGGCGGTGCTGTGGGTGATGCAATCATAAACAGTCCTGACATCCATGCTGTCTCCTTCACGGGTTCGCTCCCAGTGGGAAAGGAGGTTGCCAAAGCAACCGCGGCAAACTTGGTGAAGTGCCAGCTTGAAATGGGCTCAAAAAACGCCTTGATCGTTGCGGCAGACGCTGATCTCGACGTTGCCGTAAACGCAGCCTTTGTAGGCGCCTACAGCGGCACGGGACAGAAGTGCACAGCCTCCTCTCGCCTCATTGTTGACGCTAGCGTGCACGATGAATTTGTCTCTAAGCTAATAGCGAAGCTGGAAACAGTAACCGTCGGCCACGCACTGGGCGAGGGTGTTGATATCGGCCCGGTCGCATCTGAAGTCCAGCTGAATGAGAACTTGGCCTGGATTGAGAAAGGCATAGCAGAAGGCGCAACGCTGGCCTTTGGCGGTAACCGTATCGATGCCGCAACTGTTGGGTATTACATGGAGCCAACGCTCTTCGTTGATACCAGTAACGAAATGAGCATCAACCGTGAGGAGCTGTTCGCGCCGATAGCCTGTGTGATTAAGGCTAATGATTACGAGCATGCACTGTCGATACTGAATGACACCGAATTTGGCCTGACGGCTGGCATTATCACGCAAAGCCTCAAAACCGCCTCAGACTTCAAGCAGCGTGCAGTGGCGGGCTGTGTCATGGTTAATCTCCCCACCGCGGGTACCGACTATCACGTCCCGTTTGGTGGCCGTAAAAACTCCAGTTTTGGCCCGCGAGAACAAGGTCAATACGCAAGGGAGTTCTACACGACCGTCAAAACGAGCTACGTACAAGCCTAAAACCGGAGCGACGCTGTGAACCCAGAGTGGACAGTCATTGACGGGCTGCAGTATTCAGCCTGGTCTAGAGAGATATTCGAGCAAATGCATTTGGGTGGTCTCAACTGCGTACATGTGACCATTGCCTATCACGAGAACACGCGTGAAACCCTGACGCGCATTGGCGAATGGAACCAGCGATTCGAATCGATGCCGGACCTTATTCGCCCTGTCTTCGAACCTAGCGATATAGCCAAGGCAAAAGCCGAGGGTCGGATTGGTATCATTTTCGGTGCGCAGAACTGCTCGCCGATAGAGGATGAGATCCGGCTAGTCGAAGTCATGCGCCGCCTCGGCCTCATGATTATGCAGCTCACCTATAACAATCAGAGTCTCCTGGCCTGTGGTTGTTACGAGGACGAAGACAGCGGACTCACTCGCTTTGGCAAGCAGGTCATTAAGGAGATGAACCGGGTCGGCATGGTGATCGATATGTCACACAGTGCTGAGCGCTCGACTCTAGAAGCCATCGATTATTCGGAACGCCCTGTGATTGTCTCGCACGCAAACCCGAGCCACTTCCATCCGGCGCTCAGAAACAAATCAAATAAAGTGATCGACGCGGTAGCGGCGAACGAGGGCATTCTGGGCTTCTCGCTCTACCCTTTCCATCTCAAAAATGGCCCCAAATGCACGCTAGATGATTTTTGTGACATGGTCGTTTGGACAGCAGAGCGTATGGGTATTGATCGCATTGGACTTGGCTCAGATCTATGCCAGAGCCAGCCACAAAGTGTTTTGGAGTGGATGCGCACCGGTCGATGGTCAAAAGTTATGGATTATGGCGAGGGTTCCTCAGACAACGCAGGCTGGCCCGATAGCCTGAGCTGGTTTGCCGACAATCGTGACTTCCCCGGTATCGCGCAGGCCCTCTCGCAGCGTGGGTTTTCCGACGCTGAATTGGGCAAAATCATGGGCGGGAACTGGGTCGATTTACTGAGCCGCGCTGCAACCCCGCTATCATCCGCAACCTCTCGTGATTAGTAGCGGCGGCAAAAGCTCGTGACTCTCGATTCTGCACCACAAAACACCAATTTTTGGCTGAGACCCCCCTCCACAGTCATGGAGCTCGCTAGGCTTGGCTCATTTTCTAGCAGCCGTTTGAGCTTTGCGCGCACTTTAATTCGAAAAATGGCTCGCCAGCGATGGCAGATAACACAAGCTCGCTTTGACTTGGACGCTAATGGTTACGGGGAGGTTATCTACCGTATCCAAACGCCTCAAGCGCGATACCACGTCGTCATTTTCTCGCGTCATTTAGACGACGCCGATCGCTCAGACCGTGTCATAGCGGAGGCGTGGGACCTTACCTTTGGATTGGTAGAAGGTGATGTCGAAGATGATCTGATGGACTCGCTGTCAGAGAATATCCCCCTTCAGGAAGCGGGACGACAACATCCGAACCTACTTGTTATCTCTCGGGCCAACCGAAGTGTTCGGAACTTTTCTTCGTTTGTCGAGCAGCTGAGCCAAGGTCAGCAACCGGATGATTCATTACTAAAGACGGCGGGATACCTCTACCGAACCACCGCCGTATACGGTAACGGTAAATTCGGTATCGCCGACTATGCGCGGCTGAAACAAAATCCTGATTTTAGGCAGCCTTTCTCTGCTCAAATGACGGCTGTTTTCGTGCTCCGCCAATTTTCGATCGACCAGGTAGAACACATTGCCCGCCACAAGAGTTCTTCGGCTGTGTCTTTATCTGAGGGTTGGCACACCGCACGAGAACCCCGTGGTGCTGACCCGGCAAGACTGGCGGCACACGCAAGGTCGTCCGTGGCATCGAGATTCGCAAGGCCGCTGGTTGCTGCACGTGGCACGAGCGGGCGTGTACAGCCTCCAATGCCGATTCGAA
>CAJXZI010000143.1 GCA_913063005.1 uncultured Halieaceae bacterium
TCGATATGGTCATAGACCCCGCTGAAAGTCGTGCCGTGATCTTGCGAGGTCTGGGTTTGTAAGTTTCGGGTTTACGAGACACTAGTTTGTGAGACTCAGACTTACTAGTCCTGAGTTTACGAGGCTCAGGTTCGTAAGATTTGATTTTCCTAAACCTGAGTTTACGAGATCCAGATTCGTGAGATCTGGGCTTGTGAGGCCTGAGTATGCAAGTTCTAAGTTTGAGAGTCCTGGGCGTGTAAGACCTCGGTGTATAAAGCGTTAACTTTTACGCTCCTCGTGTGTGGGGCTTTGACTCTTAATGCCTGCGTGCAAGAAATAAGCAAAGCCCCAACTCGATCAAAATACCCATAAATGCAAAACCGCACTTGCTCCAAGGAGCCCATCATTATACTGTATAAATAAACAGTATTAGTGTGGTTTAAGTGCTTTGGCTTTGCTTACACTTTCCGAAACTCCCTCTTGAAGCATTGGCCTCCAAGCCCGTGTGTAATGATGATGTTTTGCGCGTTGTCATTGAGGGGCAGCGGGCCATTACCTGTGACGATGAAGTTGAGGCACTCGGGGTGACACCCGGGCTCAAACAATCCACTGTAAGTGGGTTACTCAGCGGTCACCCGCTTAAACTGCTATCCAGAGCCCCTGAAGAAGAACTCAAAGTGCTCAAGCGCCTTCGGCAATGGGCTTATTCGATTACCCCCACCCTAAGGTTATGGCGAGATGACTGCCTTCAGTTAGAAATCGGTCGCTGCTTATTAGTCCATGGCGGCTTAGAGCGCTTGATCGAAAAGATCACTGCCGAACTCGACCGGCGTGGCTTTACGACACATATTGGTATAGGCCCAAGCCAGGAAAGCGCCTGGCTGTTCAGTCAAACCAGCCTCATCCCTGAAGTATCGCAACTCGATGAGGGTGCATCTCTGGTGGCGCGGTTGGGCCCGATTGCCCTTAACCGACTTGATGGGTTTGAAAAAGATGTCTCTGCACTCAATAAGGCCGGCGTTCATCGCTTCGGTGAACTCCTAGCACTCCCTCCAGAGAGCCTAAAACGACGCTGCAGTCAGACGTTCTGTCACTGGATAGATCGACTTTTGTGTCGGGTTGAAGTGGCCGTTGAAGACTTCCACCCAGAACCCGAGTACAGCGATATCGCTTGGCTTGGCTACGGGTCTACAAACAATCAGGAACTCATCTACCCCATGGAGCAGTTGCTTCAGGACTTCTCACAGTTCCTGAGAAACACCCAACTGCAGACACAGCATATACGCTGGGACTTCATTGCAACACAAGGCGAAAGCCCTCAACTACACGTACATAGCAGTGAGTGCCATAACGACTCAGCACGTTGGCTTGAGCAATCTCGCTTAAAGTTGGAGCATCTTCAGTTCGATGATCTCATCGAGGGCATCTCACTCACCGCCTGCGAGCTCAGCTTGGCGCAACTCACAACACAAGACCTATTCCTCGAGTCAAAACATCAAGAGCCTTTATCGCAACTCATTGATCGCCTTCGTAGCCGACTGGGTTTTCAGGCCGTGTCACACGTTTATGAGCGTGCCGAGCACTTGCCCGAGCACTGCTCGTTTGTAGACTCTAATCAGCTCGACACCCCAATAGCCAAGGCAAAAAACCTGCGTCGCCCTTTTTGGTTACTCGAGTCACCACAACCCATTAGCCAGCGCGGTAATCAACTGTATTGGCTGGATGCACTGGAGATTGTCAGTGGACCTGAGCGTCTCGAAGACTGCTGGTGGAGCCAACCGACAAGTCGAGATTATTACATCGCCAAAACAGGTGGAGGCCAGCCGGTCTGGATATTCCAAGACCGACACAATCGCTGCTGGTTCCTACAAGGAATCTTCGAATAACGCAATGTTTCACTAATGTGACTCTTTTATTTCACTAATATTTCAGTTAAGTTACAAAGCTAGTGACAAATAGGTGTGGAAAAGCCACGCAACGCTGTGAAGCGATAGCACGCCGTGAGGCGTAAGGAGACCAGAATGAAAACGATAAAGAACTTAGCAATAAGCCTCTGCGTTTTAGGAGGCATGTATACCTCAGGAGCATCCGCTGAGGTCGTTCAAGACTGCGTACTGAGCGGTGAAGTCGTCAGTGTAAATCAGCAGTCCTCTGACAAGATGCGCGTCCGATTCCATAAGATGGAGCACGGCGAGCTTGCAAACTGCAATTTAAAAGGCCGAGCCAAACGCGGTCGAGTCGATGCAGATATTACGATGGAAGGCCTTGAGCTACCGAAAGGCTCAAAGGTTACTTATGCCTTCCAGCAGACACGATCAGAAGCCAATTGGCAGCTACTCAGTGTTCAGCGCCCTGTATTGCTGACGTCGAAAGACTAAGTCGCAAACAATCATTACGGCGCCACCTGGATTACCTCCACGTGGCGCTTTTTATTGCCTGATTCTCAGCCCCTATTAATACGGTGACGGCATATCAGCAGTGCGTCACTGCCCCGTCACTGGCCAAATCAGCTCAGATGTATCGAAACCAAGCTGCTCGCTTTTCGCCAAAAAGGCTTCTCGCACCGACTCAGTTACTTCGGGTTCGCGCGATAACAACCACAAATAATCGGTGTTGTAGCCAGCGACAAACGCGTAACTGTAATCCTCAGCGAGTTCAAAGACTGCGTAGGTTCCATAAAACGGGCCAAAAAATGACACCTTCAAGTGAGCAACGTCCTCGGCTCCCATTGGCTTAGCAACACCCTCGGCTTGGCGCCATTCGCCCTTCTCCGTGTTAAACCCTTTGTTCAACACCGAAATCGATCCATCCTCATTAGCTCCATAAGTCGCTGTAACACGCTCGAGGTTGCGCTCGAAACTGTGGTCCAAGCGCGCAATTTCGTGCCAAGTCCCCAAGTAGCGCTCGGAGTCAAAGCCGGTAACCGGCGTTACACCATCGGGTAAACCAGTACAGGCACTGAGTATAAAAAGCGATAACACGCCAAGTCGCTTGAGCATGGATGACCTCCTTTTGGTAAATCACTGACAGAGTATGAACGACTATTCATTGTGATATGAGGATTATTTCAAAAAGCCTATACTGTATAAAAAAACAGTATTTAAAAGATGTCGTACGCTGAACTTCACTGCCTGAGTAATTACAGCTTCCTACGGGGGGCTTCACATCCCCATGAGCTTGTAGAGCAAGCGGCGCATCTGGGGTATTCAGCACTCGCTATTACCGATGAATGTTCACTGGCTGGCGCGGTTAAGGCGCACGTGACGGCCAAAGAACTCAATTTCAAGCTCATTATTGGCAGTGAATTTACAATCAGCGAAGGCTTAAAGCTCGTTGCTATCGCGCCCTCGCGAGCGGCTTACGGCGAATTGTCCAGCCTGATCAGTCGATCTAGGCGACGCAGTGAAAAAGGGCATTATCTCACCCACTTAAGGGATATCTACTTTCACTTAAAGCGCTGCTTCATCATTTGGCTTCCCGGTGATATCGATGCAGAGCGACATCACGCTGAGGCACTTGCACGGCGTTGTTCGGATCGGTTTTGGATTGGTATCCATCAACTCTTAAGGCATGACGACTTACTGAGACTTGAGGAGATACAAACACTAGCCGACGAAATAAACGTTCCAACACTCGCTTGCGGTAGCGTCGAAATGCATTCCGCTAATCGGAAAATGTTGCACGATGTTGTCACTGCAATACGCCATAACACAGCGATACAGGACTTAGGCCTGCTGCGACTGCCGAACAGTCAGCAACACCTACGGCGACTCGACAAACTTATACCGCTCTATCCTCAGGCGCTTATTGGTGAAACGCTGCGTTTGGCTCAACGCTGTAACTTCAGTCTTGACGAACTCCGCTATGAATACCCCGAGGAAGTTGTACCCAAAGGCCACACCGCAAATAGTTATTTGCGCGACTGCGTATCGCAGGGAGCGTCTAAGCGCTGGCCACAGGGAGTCCCCTCAGCCATTCACGAGCGCATAGAGCGCGAACTCGCCCTCATTACCGAGCTTAACTACGAGTACTACTTTCTAACGGTGTACGACATTGTCAATTTCGCGCGCACGCGAGGCATCTTATGCCAGGGGCGAGGGTCAGCAGCCAACTCGGTTGTTTGTTACTGCTTACACATTACCGAGGTCTCACCCGAGCAGGTCTCCTTACTCTTTGAGCGCTTTATCTCTCGTGAGCGCGATGAGCCACCCGATATCGATGTTGATTTTGAGCACGAGCGACGCGAAGAAGTCATCCAATACATCTATCAAAAGTACACGCGTCGCCGAGCCGCGCTTGCCGCAACGGTCATTACCTACCGCTCTCGAAGTGCTGTCCGTGACGTGGGTAAGGCACTGGGGATGGACGCGGTCTTCGTCGAAGACTTAGCGAAGTCGCTCGCCTGGTGGAATCGAGAGCGTGAGCTCACAGCAAAGTTTAAGGAACAGGGCATACAAGCTAGCAGCCAGCAGGCCGATATTTTCCTACGCATGACACAACAAATACTGGGGTTTCCGCGTCATTTATCTCAACACGTTGGCGGTTTTGTCATTAGCCGCGGCCCTATTTCAAATTTGGTGCCAGTCGAAAACGCCAGCATGCCCGATAGGACTGTTATTCAGTGGGACAAAGAGGATATTGAGTCATTAGGCTTGCTGAAAGTGGATATCTTAGCGTTAGGAATGCTCTCCGCGATCAAGAAGTCATTAGCGCTCGTCCAGCGAAGAAACCCTTCTATCACACGCATTCAAGACATACCTAACGACGATCAGGCTACGTTCCGAATGCTTCAAACAGGCGATTCATTGGGTGTCTTCCAAATTGAGTCTCGCGCTCAAATGTCGATGCTGCCAAGGCTAAAACCTAAGTGCTTTTACGATCTCGTCATTGAGATCGCTATTGTCCGGCCTGGCCCGATTCAAGGCGACATGGTGCACCCCTACCTCCGCAGGCGCGCAGGGCTAGAACCCATTACCTATCCAGACCCTGCCATCCAATCTGTCTTGGAAAGCACCCTAGGTGTACCTATCTTTCAAGAGCAGGTGATTCGACTAGCCATGGTCGCTGCAGGATTCAGCGGAGGAGAGGCTGATTCGCTTCGCCGTGCCATCACGAACTGGGGTCGCAACAGCAAGCTACTGACCTTTGAGCACAAGTTAAAAGCCGGCATGTTGAAACGGGGTTATAGCCCCGATTTTGCCGATCAGCTGTTTAATCAAATCAAAGGGTTTGGTGGCTATGGATTTCCCGAGTCACACTCGGCGAGTTTTGCTTTATTAGCCTACGTCTCAGCGTGGCTGAAACGTCACTACCCCGGCGCCTTTTATGTTGGCCTTTTGAACAGCCAGCCTATGGGCTTTTACACACCCTCACAGCTTGTCCAAGATGCGGATCGACATGGCGTGAAAAGCCTACCCATTGACGTCAATGCTAGCGACTGGGATCACCGCTTAGTAGACGGCGGTCCACAGCAAAGGGATGTGATACAGCTTGGATTTAGATTAGTGAAAGGACTCACTAAACGCGGCGCAGAACAACTCATTGACGCACGTCGTAATGGTCAATTTGTTTCTATTCTCGATCTGAAACGGCGCGCAAAACTCGACAAGGACGATCTGGAAGCACTCTCTGCAGCCGATGCGCTACGAGCGCTTACAGGAAACCGGCACCAAACACATTGGGCCATCATGGCCGTTAAAGATTCGCGCCCTTTGCT
>CAJXZI010000144.1 GCA_913063005.1 uncultured Halieaceae bacterium
CTCAAGGGCGGTGTGGGCAAGTCAACCGTATCCGTAAATCTTGCTGTCGCTGCCGCGCAACTGGGTTTGAAGGTTGGCTTGCTCGACGCTGATATCTACGGTCCCAGTCAAGCGCGCTTGCTCGGCATAGCGGATGGCGTAATGCCCGATGTGATCGAGGAAAAAATATTTCTTCCGATTCAAGCGCACGGCATCGCAGCGATGTCTATGGCGTTTTTGACACGAGAGAAGACAGCGATGGTTTGGCGCGGGCCGATGGCGAGTGGCGCGCTGCAGCAAATGATCGAGTCCACTCAGTGGGGCGAATTAGACGTACTATTTGTAGACATGCCCCCCGGTACTGGTGATATCCAGCTAACCCTGTCACAGCGCACACAGCTGGCAGGCGTTGTTGTCGTCACCACGCCGCAAGACATTGCGCTGATCGATGCACGACGTGCTGTTGAGATGTTTAACAAGGTGTCCGTTCCCGTACTTGGCATGATTCAAAACATGGCAACGCACGTATGCTCAAACTGCGGCCATGAGGACCCCGTTTTTGGCAGTGAGGGCGGCGCAAATTTGGCAAATGAATACGATTCGCGCTTGCTTGCGAATATTCCCTTGTCCAGACAAATACGTGAGACGAGTGATGCGGGACAGCCAATTGTGATTGCCGAACCCGAGAGCGTCGGTGCCCTTGCGTATCGGAGTGCAGCGGCAGAGGTGATGGCTTCATTAAACACTTCAGCGCGTCCCGCTGCGCCGACAATAAGTATGACTGACTAGGCAGGTCCAGCTCTGGTCGGTATAGAGAACTTTTAGGAGTAAACGTGAGTATTAAGTCAGATCTTTGGATTCGTCGAATGGCCGATCAGCACAAAATGATCGAACCTTTTGAAGCGGGGCAGGTGCGGTATGACAGCGCTGGCGAAAAACTGATTTCTTATGGTACGTCGAGCTACGGCTATGACGTCCGCTGCTCGCGCGAATTCAAGGTGTTCACCAATATCAATTCTGCAACCGTTGATCCGAAAGCATTCGACAACGACTCATTCGTCGATGTTGAGAGTGATGTCTGTGTTATTCCACCCAACTCTTTTGCGTTAGCGCGAACGGTCGAGTACTTCCGAATTCCAAGAAACGTGTTAACCGTTTGTTTGGGTAAATCGACTTACGCACGCTGCGGCATCATCGTTAATGTGACCCCCCTCGAACCGGAATGGGAAGGGCACGTGACATTGGAATTCTCCAACACCACAACACTTCCAGCGAAAATTTATGCTAACGAGGGCGTTGCTCAGATGCTGTTTTTCGAATCCGATGAAGTGTGTGAGACCAGCTACGCTGATCGTGGCGGTAAGTATCAGGGTCAGACGGGCGTCACGCTGCCAAAGACCTAATAAGCGTTAAGGTGGTTGGCCTCCGCTGAGCGCCTAATGAGTCTCGGTATGGCTTCTTATTGATTAGCGATGACACGTGTGGCGCGCTACATTGGACAGTGTGGTGGTCGCTAGTGTTGTGGTCGCAATAAGCTCAATGGGTGGCATCTCTTGGAAGGTCTGTCTCCGCAAGATCTGTTTCATCCAGCCACGTTAACGACTTGATCTCTACTTTGATCGTGGCGCTCCGCTCAATATGTTTGGTTTTAACCATCAAATAGTTGAGGTGCGGTGCTAACCAAATCTCGGACGCGCGCTTTTTCGGGTTCTTATGCACGGCTTTATAGTGGACGGCTTCAATATCGCCCAGAGGTGTTTGCAGGGTTTCATTGGGCAAACGTCGCCACGACTTATCGCTAATTTTTGCGCCATCGACGACCCGGAACTGCAGTGTCTCCGGCGGGACCTCGGATTGCATAAGAGTTAAACGCAATTGCTGCTGTTGGGAAAATTGATCGAGTACTCCGGGTGCCATTTCATGTTCGCTCCATTCGCCGCGCTTCATGCTCCTTATGACGCCGCGCTCTTTATCAAACTCGACTACCCGATTATTCGTTTTGAGCGTTTTGACCTCTGAGTTAAATCGCACGCCTTCAATGCCTGAGTCGGTTAGCTGAAAGTCAGCGGACTCCTTCATTTTGATGAGGAAATTCTTGCCGCTACTCTCGAGACGGTAGTTGTTACCATCGCGCGTAAGCGATCGCGTCAAATCGAGCGTCATTCCCAGCGCAGTCGTTTTGTAGACAGCCTCGAAAGGCCGAAGAGTCGGCGCCTCGGGAGCTGAAGCTTGAGCGCTTGCAGTAAGAGGGAAGGTCAAAGCCACTTTGAAGGTCGAAGCCACTATGAATGCAGCCGTGGCAAGCGCAGGAATCGCTCGTTCGGCGCGGGTAAGCATTCGCCCTATCCGGTTACGCACTGGAAGCACTGCAAGGGTCCCAGCTGGCGCCGCCGGGTGGTAGAAGCTCGCCATCCAAATAAGCGCCCAGCTCGGCGTGCAGAACGCGGCCTTGCAGGTGCCAATTCACCGCCTCGGGAAAAATACGGTGCTCGACCTCAAGCACCTTTGACGCCAGTGTTTCCGCAGTATCGAGGTCATCAATCTTTACGCGCGCCTGCAAAATAGCGGGCCCACCGTCGAGTTCATTCGTTACGTAATGCACGGTTGCACCTGCCTCCGCGTCGCCAGCGTCAATTGCACGTTGATGCGTGTTTAGTCCTGCGTACTTAGGCAACAAGGAAGGGTGAATGTTCACTAACTTCCCTAAAAATCTATCGATAAAAACAGGCGTAAGTATCCGCATAAAGCCTGCTAGGACAACCACATCTGGGTCTGCCGAGGCCACTTCGGCGGCAAGCGCCGCATCAAAGGCTTCGCGCGTATCGAAGGTTTTGTGGTCGATGACGGCTGTCGCGATACCCCGTCGCTTTGCGGTGTCGATTCCTTGAGCATCGGGGCGGTTACTGATCACCCTCACGATAGTGCCGTCGAGCATGCCCTGCCTGCTCGCCTCGAGGAAGACCTCCATATTGGAGCCACGTCCAGAGATGAGGATGACAACATTTTTTACGGGCTTGGTTGCGGTCGATTGCGAAGCCATGTGAAGACTAATCCCGTGCTCGTCTCTTTCCTGTGCTTGTTCTTCAGGACGTAAAGGTTACCGAGCCATCTCCCGCTTCGATGCGCCCGAGCTCCCAGCAGTTTAAACCTTGCTCAGTCAGTAGCTGAATGGCTGCCTCTGCTTTTGCCGGACCGACAATGACAGTCATACCGACACCGCAGTTAAACGTTCTGTGCATTTCTTCTTCGGCGACACCACCGGCTTCCGCAAGCCATTTGAACACTGGCGGTGTTTCCCATGATGATTTATCGAGTACAGCGGAGCACCCTGCAGGCAGCACCCTTGGGATGTTTTCTAGCAGACCACCGCCAGTGATGTGAGCCAGTGCATGCGGTTTGATCTCTCGTTGCAGTGCTAACAGTGGTTTATTGTAAATTTGTGTTGGCGCCATCAGCGCATCGGCGAGGGTTGTCGATCCACATGGGCTCGAAAGATCTGCATCTGAGACCTCGATAATTTTGCGAATCAACGAGTAACCATTTGAGTGGGGGCCCGATGAGGCGATGCCGATTATGACGTCGCCCGGCGCGACTTTGTGTCCGTCGATAATCTGATTTTTCTCGACAACACCCACGCAGAAGCCAGCGAGGTCATAGTCCTCGCCCTCATACATGCCGGGCATCTCTGCGGTTTCGCCGCCCACGAGTGCCGCACCGGCCAGTTCGCAGCCTTTCCCTATGCCCTCAATCACCTTTGCCGCAACGTCAACATTGAGTTTGCCCGTCGCGTAATAATCCAAGAATAAGAGAGGTTCAGCACCCACCACGGCAATATCGTTGCTACACATGGCGACGAGATCGATACCAATGGTGTCGTGTCGCCCAAGCTGCATCGCCAAACGCAATTTTGTGCCCACACCATCGGTACCAGAGACCAGCACGGGGCTTCGGTAGCCCTCTGGTATCTCACACAGCGCGCCAAACCCACCGAGACCTCCCATTACCTCAGGTCTTCGGGTTGCCTTGGATACGTGTTTTATTCTATCGACTAAGGCATTGCCAGCATCGATATCGACGCCCGCGTCTTTGTAAGTTAATCCTTGGGTTTGTTGCCGGTCTGTCATAACGTCCCTCTCGTATGGCTGCGAAGATTACTCGTTGACCACTCATGAGGAAAGCGACCAACTCAACTTTCGCTGGTAAACTGCAAATATGAGACGTATTCACGCAATCTTGTGCACGATGTTGCTGACACTCACTGGTCTGCTGAGCAGCGGTCCAGTGCTTGGTGCAGATAACTTTTTTGCGGAAGCCGTGGACGTTGAAAACCGCAGCGCCAGCGAGCTGAGGCGTGCAGCGAGAGATGCTTTGACGCGTGTCTTTGTCAGGATTTCTGGTAACGAGCAAATACTTGAGGAGGCTCCGTTTGCGGCGGCAGTAAAAGATGCGCAATCACACGTGCTTCTCTACAGCTATCAAGATGCGGCAGAGGCTGGCACTCGTGTCTTTTTCGAGTTCGATGATGCGTTTGTGCGGGGCCTATTTCGCGACCATTCGGTGCTTTATTGGGAGCAGCGACGCCCGCCCGTGGTCATTTGGTTGGCGCTCGACGAGCCGTTTTCTCGGCGCTTTGCCGCGCGATCGGAAGATCTGGAATTGTTATCACCCTCGCTCGAGCGTTTTGAAGCTAGGGGCGTTGAGGTTCGTTTTCCACTCTTAGATTTAGCGGACTCCGCGGCGCTATCGGTCAATGCGATTTGGGAAAGAGATTTCGAGCAAGTCCGGCGCGCTTCGGCGAGATACGGTACCGAGTATGCCTTGGTTGGGCGTTGGATTGATTTGAGCGACGGGAGCAAACTTGTCGACTGGTACTACGTGGGTCCGGAGCAGACAGAAAATATTCAGTTCAGAGCGTCTGAACTCTCCGATATCTGGGAGCGCGGTGTCGATCTCGCGGTCGACGCAATGCGAGACTCGCTTGCGGTGACGTTGCAGCAGTTTGAGGTGTCCGAAGCGATTGCTGTGTCGGTGCGAGGCGTTCATTCCTACGCTGATTATCGAGCGGTGTCCTCTGTTTTTAATGAACTGGGACGGCTGGTCGATCTTCGAATCGATTCACTGGATGGCGATAGAGTGACCTACCGAGTGGTGGGCGTTTCATCAGCCGAGCAAGTGGCACGACTCATACCGTCACGTTCGGGATTAATAGCGCAGCCTGTGACTCGTCGCGGAGAGCTTGAATTGATCTGGGAGTCACTTTGATGACTGACTTTGAGCAGATAAAGCCCTCGCAATCACAGTGGCTAGTTGTTGCGGTAGCCGTAGCACTCGCGCTGGCGGCACTGATTAGCCTGCGAGAGATTTTGATGCCCTTTGCAATCGGAGCGTTGATTGCCTACCTCGGTGACCCACTGGTCGACCGACTCGAGGAACGAAGTTTTTCGCGCACTACGGGTGAAAGTGCAAACGATAAGCATTTTGGTGGATTGAAAGATTATCGTTCATCAGAAGGACGCACAGTGCTTGTGCCTTATAGAGGACCTGTTGCAATAACAGTACAGGAAATCCTAGGAGGAGTGCGTAGTACTTGTACCTATACAGGTGCAATGAAACTCAAGCAACTTAGCAAGTGTGCAACATTTATTCGTTGTACACAAA
>CAJXZI010000145.1 GCA_913063005.1 uncultured Halieaceae bacterium
TGGCGCCTGCTATCGCAATGTCGCCAGAGGTAAGAGAAATGGCGCTGTTAGAGGAGGGTAGCTGGCTTACCGAGTTGATGGCGCCCATTGCGCCGGGGTTGAGTGTTCGTCGACCAAAAAATGTGTTGGCCGTCTCCAGCAGTCAATTCGATGTTGTTAAGGCGGAAGACATTTATCGAAAACTTGAGGCCTTGATTGATCGTGTTGCTGACGCGATTGATGAGTCGTGAAACTCGCCTTAGTTTGTGGCAATACCCGATCTATAGTGTTACTGTCAGCAAAACAACACGACATATTGTGAGGTTGTAAGATGTCTACGTCGCTTTTAGAAATTGTTGATTTGGGTGATGGTGAAGTTGTACTGCAGCGAGCAGACGACGACTCCGAACCGTTAGTGAGTATTCAATTTTCGGAAGAGGCGAGCGCTTATCTTATGGACAATAATCTTGAAGTTGCAAAGGTCATGATCCAAGCAGGCATCCAAGCTGCAGCGAAAATTGCCGAGATGACGGGTGTTGAAATGGACTCTTCCGAATCATTAGACACTTCAGAGTCACGAACACTGCATTAAGGCTGCGCGTTTAACGGCGGATCACGCCGACGCTAATACCTTCAATCGCTACCGAATCGTGGCGTAGGTCTAACTCGATCGGCGCGTAAGCGTCGTTTTCTGCTACCAAGTCAATCCGAGTACTGCTTATTCGATTCCAGCGCTTTACGGTAACTTCCTCATCAATTCGCACAACCGCAATCTGACCTTGTCGAACCTCTGTTGTGCTGTGTACAGCGAGAAGATCGCCATCAAAAATTCCCGCGTTAATCATGCTGTCACCGCATACCTGCAAAAAGTAGTGTGCCGGAGGCGAAAAGAAGCTTGATTTCAGGTCGCAATAGTCTTCGATATGTTCTTGTGCCAGCAGAGGTGCGCCCGCTGCAACCCGCCCCACAATCGGTATACCGTTCTGCTCGGTTAGTCTAATGCCCCGTGAGGCGCCGGCCACCAACTCAATAACACCTTTCTTGGCAAGCGCTTTTAGATGTTCTTCCGCCGCATTAGCTGACTTAAACCCAAGGGTTCGTGCGATGTCTGCGCGGGTGGGTGGCATACCTGTCGCGTCGATGCTACCTCTGATGACATCCATTACTTGTTGCTGTCGGGCGGTCAACTTTGCCATGTTGCTTCTCCTCTTGATTGGCTGAGCATAACCTCAGTATGTATAAATGTACAGTATTGGCCGATCGCTAAAGCGTGGGTAGCTTAGGCGTCATTGCTGACAGGAACATTTCATGAATTCGATACTTGGTTTGGTTTTGCCTTTGAGCGACGTTTTGGGGACGCCTGCGGTACCCACAGCGCTCGTCTCGCTTCTGCTACTCGGTGCAGTCGCTCATATTGCGATTCGGAAGCTTGTCCAGAAGCTGGGTTCATTTGCCGACACGACGGCCGCAAGATGGGATGACGTTGTGTACTACGCGATATCACCGCCGGCCGAGTGGGCGATGTGGATCTGTGTTGCCTACATATCACTAGGCCTATTTGAGCAAGCAACTAGCTTGCGTATGACACTTTTACAGCTTGCCGATACGGGCGCCATTTTACTGATTGGCTGGCTTTTACACCGTGTATCTGCGGGAATTGAGGCAGAACTCCTCGCTGAACATCGCGGTCCCAAGGGCTCCGATGATCGCGCGTCGATAAATGCCGTAGCGCGTCTCGCGCGAATCACTATTTGGGTGCTGGTAGTACTAATGGTGATGCAATCCCTCGGTGTCTCTGTTTCGGGTTTATTGGCGTTCGGTGGTATTGGCGGTATTGCGGTCGGTTTTGCGGCGAAGGATCTTCTAGCCAACTTTCTCGGTGGCGTGAGTATTTACCTTGATAGACCCTTTGCTGTTGGCGATTGGATAAGATCGCCTGACCGCAACATTGAGGGAACCGTCGAGGACATCGGGCTTCGTATGACCAGGATTCGAACCTTCGATCAGCGGCCGCTTTATGTGCCGAATTCCACGTTCTCAAGCGTATCGCTAGAGAATCCATCGCGCATGACCAACCGTCGGATTTATGAAACCGTAGGTGTGCGATACGAGGACGCGGCAAAAGTGTCTGATATCGTGAAGTCTGTTCACGCAATGCTGTTAGAGCACCCTGATATCGCTCAGGATCGTACCTTGATCGTGAACTTTAACCATATGGGGCCCTCGTCGTTGGATTTCTTCCTGTATACATTCACGAAGACAACGAACTGGGTTGAGTATCACGCCATTAAAGAAGATGTTTTGTTGCGAGTGCTAGGAATTGTGGCGGACCATGGGGCAGAAATTGCGTTCCCAACACAGACCATACACCACGCACCGATCGAGCCTACTGATTGAGCTGTGGTGGTTCTTGCTCAGCCGCGAGTGTCGCCCTTGTAGACTGCTTGGTCACTAAGGTTCGAGTTAGGCTGTCGATGTCTTTCCTGACACGTTGCGCCTCTCCCAATTCATAGAGTTCGGAATAGGTGAGCTCCCGCCAGACCGCCGCAACTTGGATTACGGGGTGATCGATGTATCTGACATACCCTTCGCGCAGATCTCTGGTTTCATTCAGGCCGATGGCGTGCTTTGGCAATGCCGGTGTCGGTGTTTCTGACTCCGAATCGCTCACATCCTGTGCTCCGGTTGATGCAGACGTGAGCGTATTTAATCCCGTTGAGATGTCGATGTACTCGACCTCGGCGTCGTCGATTTCCTCGCTCGCAGCTTGCTCAGGCTCGATAAGCAGGACGCGTGCAGGTGCGGTGGGTATCTCGATGGCAGGTAGCCTTTGTGGCAGATAGTTTGCTGTCGTATTTGCCCATATATTTGTAGTCAGTTGAAAGTTTGGCGTGTCATCAGCCGCTCTTGAAATCCTCACGGTGCCCTGGAGGTTGGGTACCACTCCCTCGTCGCTCCAACTATCGACAATGACTGCATCGCTAGTTCCATCCTTGGGTTGCAACCAGGACAGAACTGAAACCGGACGTCTGCCTGTTTCTCGCTCGAGCTTTTTGAGTCCCGGCGGTAACATCTCGAGCGGCATTGCTTGGTAGCTGGCAGGTAACGGTGGTGGGGTCGGCTCTGCGTCAAGTATGGCCGTTTCCGAAGCTTCCTCGGTTTCAAAATCCGAAAGCCAGTCAATCGTTTCAGCGCTAAGGCTGTCATCAGCGAGCCTAGAGGGCGTCTCGTCGCCGCCCGCTAATGCGTTGAAGTCTTCTCCAAGGCCCTCTATCGCAAAGAAGTTATCTGCCTGATCCTGCCTCTCTATGGGGGGTTGTGTAGGATCTTGGCTGCCGTTTTGATCTGCCGTCACAAGTAACTCTGAGTCCTCAAGAGGCTCTGTCGACTTTGCTGCTAAAGCGCCATCGGAGGCGCTCTCGCCATCGAACTGCTCACCCATCAGCACCTCACCGCTAACGGCTTGTAAGTTGGCAATGTCCGAAGCCAACGCATCAATTGCTATTGGACCACTACTCTTGTCTGTATTGGGGCCAGTGTCAGCGTTGCGGCCAGAAGCCTGAAGGCGCTCAAGGGGGATCTTGGTGATAGCGAGAGGTGCTTGCTCGTTGTCTCTCGACTCTTCTTCTGCCAGTGTCAGTCTGGGTTGATCTGTCGATAGATCTGTGGAGAAATCTGACGCAACTACACCCAAGGTTCCCGCGGAAGCATTTGCGACGCCAGCTTGGGTGATGGGTGTCTCCTGCGTGGGACCTAAGGCAGATTCCTCAAGCTGAGGTGTATCTATCCCACCAGCACTGTTTTCAGTCCACTGACTCAACGCCGCGTTTACGACATCGGAGTCAGTTTGACGGGTCTGCGCCTTTTCATCGGCAAGCGCGGAGAGAGCAGAAGAGAGTGCAGAAGAGGGTGCAGACGAGGGTGTGGTAGAGGGCGCAGAAGAGCGGGTAGAGGATTCAGACAGTGATGTAGCACTGTCAGTGGGTATGGCCTGTGTCCCATCCGCTGCAGTTTCCGTGCCTTGCGGCGTGCTGTCGTCAAGTTCGGGATTCGGAATGGGCTCCGGTTTCGGTGGAGGCTCCGGTACAACGGCTATCGCACCATTGGTATCGATATTAACCGCCGCCTCACCCCATTCATCCATGAGCGCTTTGATCTCGGCGTAGTCAGTCAACCATCGACGGTTAGTGGGGTATCCAAGCTTAGGTTCGATCTCCCAGCGTTCTGAGGCGAGGGTTTCATCAGTGGTATCGACGAAGATCGCGACTTCCAATCGCATCCAGCCAGAGGGCTCATCGCTGTTGTCACTGATGGAAGCCAATGCATCGTCTTTGCTCTGACTGATCGCCTCCAGTGCGAGAAGTGCGAGCGTGAAACCCGTCAGTGTTCTGGCTATTGAAGATCGGCGCATGCTTTTTCCCATCGCTGTAAAAGCCCGTCCACGTATTCTTTTCTCTCTACAGTACTTTCTAAATTTGTGACAAAACGCAATGTGTCAGAGCCCGCTAGTTTGAATTCCGTAGGGTTGCTTTGTAAGAGCTGAATCAACGCGTTTACCGGTACAGGGGTCGTATTTTCAAATTTGACGCTACCACCTCCGGCGCTGACGTCAATGGTTGATATTCCGAGTTTTTGGGCGCGAAGTCGTATCTCAGCCTGCACGAAAAGCTGCTTTGTTGCATCGGGTAGGAGTCCGAAGCGATCGATCATTTCGACCTGAACCTCATCCAATTGTGTTTTGCTTTTCGCCTGCGCAATTCGTTTGTAGAGCACCAGACGTGTCGAGATATTGGGGAGGTAGTCGTCTGGAATAAGCGCAGGCACATGAAACTTTACCTCCGTGCCGGTCTCTAACGGCGCGTCTACGTCGGGAATTTCTCCTTTACGGAGCGACTCTACCGCGCGATTGAGCATCTCCAAATACATGGAGAATCCAACTTGCTGAATCTGACCCGATTGCTCGTCACCCAGAAGTTCTCCCGCGCCCCGTATCTCCAGGTCGTGCGAGGCCAACATAAAGCCTGCGCCAAGAGCGCCCGCCGATTCGATAGCCTCTAGCCGTTTTTCCGCATCCGTGGTCAAGGCAGTCCTCGGCGGCGTCAGCAGATAGGCATACGCCTGATGATGAGAGCGACCAACTCGTCCTCTAAGCTGGTGCAGCTGAGCAAGGCCAAATTTATCGGCCCTGTCTATGATGATGGTGTTGGCGTTCGGGACGTCAATGCCTGTCTCGATAATGGTTGAGCAAACCAATACGTTGTGTCTTTGGTGGTAAAAGTCAAACATGACTCTTTCGAGCTCTTGCTCGCGTAGTTGTCCGTGTGCAACGCCAAAAGATATTTCAGGGACCAGCTCACTCAACTTTCTAGCGGTCTCCTCGATTGTTTTAACCTCGTTGTGTAGGTAGTAGACCTGCCCCCCACGTAGTGTCTCCCTTAGTATCGCCTCTTTAACGAGTCCAATATTGTGCTCTCTAATGAAGGTTTTGATTGAGAGGCGCTTAGCTGGTGGGGTAGCAATCACCGATAAATCTCTCAAGCCTCCCAGCGCCATGTTGAGTGTCCGAGGAATGGGGGTAGCCGTCATGGTGAGAATGTCGACCTCTGCGCGCAAAGCTTTGATGGCTTCTTTTT
>CAJXZI010000146.1 GCA_913063005.1 uncultured Halieaceae bacterium
TCAGGGTCAACGCCTAGCCTGTCGGTGGGTTCGATAGATATCTCCCCTAAAAAAGCGTGCAGACGCTCCATCAAAAGGGCGTTATGCCTACCACCACCGAACGTGAAAACTGACTCACATCCACTGATAATTATCGCCGCGCTGGCGGTTGTGGCAGTTAGTTCAAGCAGTGTTCGTTGCACATCCTCTGGCGCAAGATCGCGCACTGAGAACTGATTCAGCCAATCTAAATTGAAGTAATCCTGCCCAGTACTCTTGGGCGCTAACTTTTTAAAGTAGGGGTCTTCCTGCATAGCCCCAAGCAGCCGACCGTTCACCAAACCTTCTCGCGCCCAGGCACCGGCGGCATCAAAGTTGAGCGCCTTGTGCTGGCGAGTCCACGCGTCCATTAAGGTGTTACCGGGTCCTGTGTCAAAACCTGACACCCTGCCTTTGTCGATGCAGCTGATGTTTGCAATTCCCCCGATATTGAGAAAAGCCACCGATTCGGAATTCGACACCAAGGTTCTGTGAAAGGCAGGAATGAGAGGCGCTGCTTGACCACCCGCTGCGATGTCACGACGTCGAAAATCACCGACTACCTTAATGCCCGTTAACTCTGCTAAACGATGGTTGTCACCAGCTTGAAGCGTGAAGGCAGGTTTGTTGTTTGGAAAATGAAGAAGGGTTTGGCCGTGATTGCCTATAGCCGTGATATCAGTTGCTTCGTACTCAGTTTGTGCGAGAAGTTCAGATACAGCGGTGGCATATAGATCAGCGAGCTCGACATCGAGCTCGCAAACATCATAGACATCGCGAGATATTCGAGTCTGAAGCGCGATAATGCGTCTTCTTAAGCCTTCGGGTATAGGAAGCGAGTGACTCGCCACGGTGTTAACACCATCGGCGTCATCAAAGCTCACTAGCGTTGCATCAACCGCGTCCGCACTCGTACCGGACATAAGGCCAATGAACTGATCAGCGCCGTTCACTTGTCACCTGTAATGGCTTGGTACCTAGGCTCATTCAGCACCTGTTTCAGTTCCGGTTTCGCCTGTTTCAGCGCCGCTGATTTTGAGTGCTGCGAGTTGCTGAACGGGCTGCCGAATCGCTTTTCGGAAGGCTGCCAGTTCGGTTTCGGGAAGCGATCGTGCTTTGGGTAGTATCTTGTGCACAGTGCGCGGGTTTCGGTGAACTCCGTTTACTAAAAACTCGTAATGCAGATGAGGTCCCGTTGCTGCACCGGTTGAACCCACAGTTCCGATAATTTGGCCTTGCTTGACTCGATTGCCCTTGGCCACCCGTTTTTTATTTAAATGCAGGTAGTGGGTTTTGAAGGCCTCACCGTGTTGAATGAATATGTAGTTACCGTTGGCGCGGCTATATCCTGCTTCGACAACTCGGCCATCGCCTGCGGCATAAACGGGTGTGCCACGCGGTGCCGCGTAGTCAGTCCCGCGGTGAGGGCGTTTTGTCTTGTAGATCGGGTGGAGCCGGTTTGGGTTAAAGCTTGAGCTTACGCGCGTGAAGTCGAGCGGTGCTTTTAGAAACGCCTTACGCATGCTTACACCCTCGGCGTCGTAATAGCCCACGTCGCCATAGCTGTCGATGAAGCGGAACGCCTCTACGAGACGGCCGTTATTGCTGAACGAAGCGGCAAGAATGTTGCCGTCAGAGTATTTCTCGTCATCTAGGAAGTTTTCCTCGAATAAGATCATGATCTCGTCACCTCGGCGCGGGTCTAACGCAAAGTCGATCACGCCACCCAAGATAGCCGCGAGCTCCATAATAATGCCGTCGGATAGCCCTGCTTGCTCACCGGCAAGAAACAGCGAGCTTGAAATAGTGAGGGCCACAGATCGCTGACGAACTTCGGTCTCGCGGGTAATGACCTCAGATGAAAATTGACCTTCTTTGGCTTCTTCGCGCGTGTAGACGGTTTGTTTTAGCGGAGACTCGATATGTCGAACAGCGAGAAGTTGCTCGCTCTCGTCTGCCGCAAAACCAATCAGTTGACCCGGGAAAATCTTTCGAAGCGCTTTACCGTCCTCGCTCGTTGTTACCTCGAATACGTCTCGGTCGGAGAAACCCGCACGATTAAAAATGAGACTGAGGTTGTCGCCTTTTCTGACGGTAACGTCGACCCACTCGAGTGGCGCTTCACGTGGGACCAGTGTCTGTCCCTCGCTCATTGCCTCCCAGGCAACCTGCGTCGTTGCTAAAACCAGCGGATCCGGCCGAGAGTCACTGCTCGGCTGGTCTTTCGTAGCATCGTCGTTAAGGAAAAGCTGTGCGAGCAACACCAAGACGAGTAGACTCGCCCCACCCCAGAGCACACGGCTTCTGTTTTCTATGGCGGTGGTGTCTGTGTAGAGGCGAGTGGCGCCTCGGGGCTTGGGTTGCAACTTTTTTTCCTCGGCCTAATCGGGAAGGTAAACTACGTTGCATGATAACCGACAATCGTCGTTTCCAGAATTATCGCAGCGCAAGCTCGCGACGATAAAATAGCCATTTCTCCCGCCTGGTATTGCTGGTTGGTCACGCAGGGTCGAGACGAGAGAGGGCAGTGGCGATAAGTCAAAACAGATTGGATTAAGCCGTTCATCTGCGTTAAGACAACCTAGTGGCGTGATGGCGGTTTGAGTAAACGCAGTGGTGGTTTGAACAGACTCAGTCGCGGTTTGAACAACAATAGCGTGTTGAGTAGAGGAATAGTGAAATGGGCCTTTTTGAAGATCTGAAAGCACGAGGCTTGGTTTTTCAGACCACTAACGATGAGCACTTCGAGGCATGGCTGAGCGAGCAGCCCCGAACACTTTATTGCGGATTCGATCCAACAGCAGATAGTTTGCATATTGGCTCGCTGGTGCCACTGCTGACATTGCGGCGCTTTCAATTGGCAGGTCACACGCCGATTGCGCTGGTTGGTGGTGCTACCGGGCTTATTGGCGACCCCAGTTTTAAAGCACAAGAGCGCTCTCTGAATACGCCGGATGTTGTCGCAGGCTGGGTTGAACGGCTCCGCTCTCAGATGTCTCAGTTCTTAAGTTTTGATGGCGACGCTGCTGCGGTCATGGCAAACAACCTTGATTGGACGGCAGAGGTTGATGTCCTTACGTTCTTGCGAGACGTGGGCAAGCACTTCTCGGTCAATAACATGATTGCCAAGGAGTCGGTAAAGCAGCGGATCGAGCGTGAGGGTTCGGGTATTAGCTTTACCGAGTTTACGTACATGATTTTGCAGTCCTTCGATTTTGCTGAGCTCAACAAACGATACGGATGTGAGCTGCAGATTGGTGGCTCAGATCAATGGGGCAACATCACGGGCGGCATCGACCTGACGCGGCGGATGAATGGTGCTGCGGTACAAGGTCTAACCATGCCCTTGGTGACCAAAGCTGACGGTACGAAGTTCGGCAAGACAGAGTCTGGCACCGTTTGGTTAGATGCCAGGAAAACGTCGCCCTACGCGTTCTACCAATTTTGGCTCGGTACCGCCGATGCGGATGTTTATAAATTCCTCAAATATTTCACGTTCCTCTCGGTAGAGGATATCGACGCGATCGAGCGTGAGGATGCGGCGCGAGAGGGTCGCCCAGAAGCGCAACGAGTTCTCGCGAGAGAAGTCACTAGACTTGTTCATGGCGACGCGGGCTTAGAAGCGGCAGAGCGCATTACAGATGCCATGTTCAGCGGTGATGCCACGTCACTATCCGAGTCCGATTTAGCGCAACTCAGCTTGGATGGGCTTCCGAGTAGTGCTGTTACTCGAGATGCCTTCCCCGAGACACTCACCCAGCTTTTGACAGACGCAGGAATGGCTAACTCCGGGAAGCAGGTTAAAGATGCTCTGGGTCGCGCCGCGGTTTCTATTAACGGACGGGCCATATCATCTGAGGACAATGGAAATCCTGCGGGTTGCTTTACCGCCGAGACAGCCTTACATGGGCGTTATTTCATAACGCGTCTTGGCAAAAAGAAGGTACATCTGTTTATTGTCGAGTAGAGGTCGATTTTTTGTCACGAGACCTGCACTTAATTCGTCATGCAAAGTCGTCTTGGGATGAGCCCGATCTTCACGACCACGACCGACCGCTAAACGCCCGCGGTACGCGTGCTGCGCGCGTGATGGGGCAGGCCATGGCAGAGCGAGTATCGGCTACGCCCACGTTTTTTGTTAGTAGTGCGCGGCGTGCAAGAGACACGTTTTCAGGACTTTCAGACGGCTGGGCAAACGTTCTTTCGGCGCCTCTCGAGGGGTCTGTTTCAGAGCAGTCGACGCTCTATACGTTTTCATGGCGGACGCTCAGTGACTGGTTGAGCCAACGCGATGATGAGTTGGATAACCTCGCATTAATTGGTCACAATCCTGCGATGACTGAATTCATAAACTATCTTTGCCCGAGTCTAGCGCTCGATAATTTGCCAACAGCGGGCTGGGTTTGGCTGCGATTTGATAACACGTCGTGGTCAGCCGCCGTTGCAACAGCGGGTCAAGCAAATGTCATCACGAGTCTGCGACCCAAAGAGGTAATGGGAGCGTCCTTGTGACGCCCGCTATTTTTGGCCTCGAAGGCCTCGCTGTGACGCCGTCAGAGCGCGATTTTTTTAAAAGCGCAGCCCCTATGGGTTACATTTTATTTGGACGTAACGTGGAGAGTCGCGATCAGCTGCGCCGATTGACCGACGATTTGCGAGAACTTCACGGAAGTGCGTCTTTGCCTATCTTGATCGATCAGGAGGGCGGTCGCGTCGCACGAATGCAATCGCCTGAGTGGTTGAGCTATCCACCGGCTGCTGTGTTTGAATCGGTTTTCGCGCAAGATCCGGCGGCTGCCATCGGCGCGTGTCGCGCAAATTTTGAAGCGCTGGCACTCGATCTTGCTGAAGTGGGTATTACCGTCACTTGCGCGCCTGTGCTCGATGTCCCGGTCGCAGGGGCGCACGATGTGATTGGCGATCGTGCGTTCTCGCGTGACCCGGAATGCGTCTCTGTGCTGGGTAGAGCCTGCTTAGAGGGGCTGCTGGCTGCTGGCGTCGATGGCGTTATCAAGCATATCCCCGGTCACGGACGTGCGGCGGCGGATTCGCATTTGGCACTGCCTCACGTGAGTGCGTCGCTGGCTGAGCTTAATAACGATCTTATCCCGTTCAAGGCATTAGCCGACGCATCGATGGCGATGACCGCTCATGTCATTTACGAGCGTTGGGACAGTGAGCGATGCGCCACACTGTCCCCCAAGATTATTCAGGACGTCATCCGGGATGAGATTGGTTTTGACGGGCTGTTGATGAGTGACGATCTTGATATGAAAGCGCTATCGGGGGATATCGGTGATCTGGCACATGAAGCACAAGCAGCGGGGTGTGACGTGGTCCTAAACTGCTGGGCCAAGATGGACGACATGGTGGCGATTGCCGAGAAAATGTCTGCACCGAGTTCGCAGGCGGTTCAGCGTCTCGAGCGGGTGACTCGGGGACTATCGGCCAAATCCCCGTCTCAAACCCTCAAAGCACGGCAACGTGCATTGCTTGAGCGGCGCGACGCGCTGTTAGCGTCGTGAACCTTTGTTGCAAGTTAAGAGATGCCAGTTAAGAGATGCAAG
>CAJXZI010000147.1 GCA_913063005.1 uncultured Halieaceae bacterium
GAAAGAACGAGCACCATCCTATCAAGAGCGATATCTCTGGTTACCCTTAGAGGCCACGGCCGGTCTTGCTGACGGGCAGTTATACACCGGATCAATTACGTTAACACCAGAGACAGCTCAACAGCTGGAGCTTGGGTTTGACTATGGCTCGCCAGGTTTTTCAATACAGCCTCGCTTTTTCATTCATAACATTTCCGATTACATTCAGGGTGTTGCCTCAGAGGTCGACAGCAACGCGGTAAGATTTGTCACCGCGATGAATGCGATGAACAATCTCAATCGGCAACTGCCGTTGGTTTTCACTAATGTCGATGCACGTTTATATGGATTCGATACTGATTGGCGGTGGCAGTTAGCGGAGAACTGGGAGATTGGCGGTGTTCTAAGCTATGTGCGGGGAAAACGACGTGACACCCGTGACAATCTGTACCGTATCGCACCCATTAACGCCACCCTTTGGATTTCCATGCGTGCGGCCTCTGTATTGTGGACTTTTGAGACCGAGGTTTACGGTCCACAACGCAATGTCAGCACCGTCAACCGGGAGTCCAAGTCCGCAGGATATGCTGTTGCCAACTTGGGTGCGGAGTGGGACATATCCCAGGATCTGACATTGACACTAGGGGTTGAAAACCTGTTCGACAAAAAATACTCGCCTCACTTAGGCGGATACAACCGAGCGCTCAATCCCGATATCGGCGTTATGGAACGATTACCTGCTCAGGGAACGAATGTATTTATTCGTGGTACTTACAAAATGTGAGTGTCGCTCAATCTCATTCGCGATAGCTGATAAGGCTATTACTTGACAGACCACAGGGCTAGCACCGACCGAAGAGCGCTCACGAACGCCACTGGTTCGTCCAGCATTAAGTGGTGGCGAGCGCCGGGGATACCGATGAAAGGTATATCGGTGCCGCCCTTTTCACGCACGTAATCCGCAGAGTCGTCGTCAAAAAGGGCGCTATCCTGACCGTAGATATAGGCTTTGCGCCCGGGGGCTGCAACAACAGCTTCGGCTTGCCTGAGAATGCGGTCCCGCAGTGAGAAGTCACTATCGAAAACACTGGTACTGAATTTCCATGTCCAACCACCCTCAACCTCTTTGAGCGAGTGATAGGCCATGTAATCGAAGAGGTAAGGCTCTCCACAGGGTTGGTTGGGCGAGAGTACAAAGCGCGACTTTGCGGCTGCGTAATCCGGGTACACCTTATTGGGTCGGCTGGTATCTGAACGCATCGGTCTGCCACCAGCAAAGTGGGCTTTAAGGCGCTCTAACCGGAGGACCATCAAGTCACAAATAATTAAGCCACCGAATAATTCGTGGTGTTCGTTCATCGCCGCAATGCCAACATGGCCGCCGTAGGAGTGCGCGATAACAATGGGTTTTTGCGCGTGGTCAAACAGCCCTGTTTTTTGTGCGACGTCGACAACTTCCTGAGCGCGTACCGGGTCGGGGTACTCCTCACGAACGCCGGAATCACCCATGCCCGTCAGGTCGTAAGCAACTACATGGTAATTCTCGGCCAAGAATGGTGCGATGAAGGCCATGCAACGGGCGTGCGCTAAAAAGCCATGAAGGAGAAGAAGCGGTGGGTTTTCAGGATTGCCCCAACGAAAATAGTGAACGTCGCAGCCTTGTGACTCGATGAATCCCTCTTCGCGGGGCACTTGCAGAGCCCTTACCAACCAGTCGGGTGCATTCGGCGCATCCGGTGGTAGTTCTTTCTCGAGATCGCAAACTGTCGTTACCTGAGTTTTCATAAACATCCGTGCGATTCTTGCGAATCACATAACTGCAGTGGGGTTAATTAAACGTGCTTCCTATACGCGTGAAGCTCCGTTTTGAGATCGCACATCATATAGAAAAATGCGATCAAAGATTGTCATGGGTGTCATTCACTCACTCTATGGCGGTGACGGGGTAGCTTTATGGCCGTTTGTTCACCTTGTTTCTCTGCGTGCACCCACCATACATCCAACCATGATGAGACCTGTGCCTAAGAGTGTCTGCGCGGTAACTGTTTCGCCAAAGAACCACCATCCGAACATGGCTGCCCATACGAACGCGGTGTACTCCGTGGAGATAAGTCGTTGCGCTTCAGCGCGACGGTAGGCAATCGACATCAGTATGAGCGAGCCGATGGCTGCTGATCCCGCGAGGACGGCGCCTGCCCATTGCCATTCATTGGTGGGCATTAACAGCAAGAACGGCGCAAAGGGTGTTATGAATAGCAGTACAAAGGCGTTTTGATAAAACGTGATTTCCATCGGTTTGGCGATGAGTGCCAACTTCCGCTGGAGGATTAAATTCACGGCATACATCACCGCGAACACCAGCATGGCACTCACACCCAGAAAGTCGGTCTCTGCGTTCATGCTCAGGAGATCTCCACCGACGACAACCATGACCCCGCCGAAGCCCAAAAGTGCTGCGAATTTCGAATTTGCACCAATCCGCTCACCCAAAAACGGTGCGGCAAGAAACAGGGCGATGATGGGGGCGATAAAGGTGAGCCCGATTGCTTGTGCAAGAGGCACGCGAGTGAGACCAAAAAAGAAGCAGTACATCATGACCGCGGTCAGCGCCGAGCGAATCACGTGTAATCTGAACGCGGGACGACTTGGTCTTGGTGGTCGGGCGGGGAGATACAGCGCTGCCGCCAAAATCGCACCGGTCACGTTTCGCCAATACATTGCACTGTAGGCACCCATGGCGAGCCCTTGGGCTTTCATCACTGCATCCAAAACCGAGTAGAGAAAAACGCCACCTAATGCGAGTCCAATCGGTAGATAGAGATTCTGGTTTAAAGACATAGTGAGTGCGTAACCTTGGGTATAGATATGCGAATCTGTCAGAGCGCGAGAAACTCAACTTGAGGTTGAGCCCAGAGTCTGAGGGTTGACGGTTACTACGTCACTACCTCAAAAGCGTATTGTTTAGCACTGGCTCAGCCCTTTTTTCGGGCTGAATGGTGATTGGGGCTGAGAGGCACATCTTGGAACCTTTCGCGGGACTCGCGCCCAACGATGGGTGAGCGCGACAGCCTTGCAGCCCCGGGCTTCATGTTGCCAAACAGCCTAACCCTCGGTACGCGACTTGCCGGTCCTGAAGCAGCAGCCCTCGAATCCCTGATTGGGTCTTAATGGATATTGCGCCTGACGGATTAGCGGCGCTGAATGCGCATGAGACGGGTTGTGACTCTCTCTACTATTTTTCTGGTTCTTTTTCCTTTTTCTTTTTCTGTTTCTGGTCTTGGATCTTCACTTCAGCGGAGTTGACCAACGCTCATTGCGTTACTGGGACTGCCAGTACGCGACGCACGCCATTTCTTGCACATAGGCCGTAAGGCTGTAGTGCAGGCATCCCAGCTTATCAAGCTTTCAGCTTTACCGATCGGTGGGTTAAATACTCAAGTCATCGCGGTTGTAATCATGCATGTCACGGCGCGCTGCATCGTTCCACTGAAATGTAAGCCCTGCTGTTTCAAAGGGTTGGTAGGTATAGGCCACCTCATCAGGGTAACGCTCCTTGCGTGCAGCGATTGCATACCCTAGTACCTTTGAACGTCGCGCAATGATTTCATCATCAAACACTTGCGCATCGCTATGGATCCCCCCTCCTTTAACACCCAGAACCGATGAGCGTTTGTGGAATCCAAAGTTGACGGTGAGACGAGGCTCGAAGCCACTGTTGGGGAACGAGCCATGCAGCGCCTGACGATTGCAAATGACGACATCGCCACGGTCACAGACTAAGGGGACCGCGCCTTCAATGCGCTCGCTTTTGGACTCTGAGACTAGCTTGCTTATGTCAATTTTGCCCAGTTTATGACTCCCGGGCAGAACCCATACACCGTTGACCGCAGTGCTGCCGTACAGCTGAGCCATAAAGTTAAAGCCATGAATGTTCTCGTCAAATTCCGGGCTGTCCCAATGGGTTACACCGTCCTGGTGCCACGATACGGCGGCACCAATGCCGGGCTCTTTGATAAATAGCGCTTCGTTAAAGGGTGCAAAGTCTGGCCCGTTAATCGCCTCGGCGACCCTGAGAAGCTCTGGGTGGGCGTAGGTCCGTAAACAGGCATCCGAGAAACGCAGCGAGCCGAGTAAAATGAAGGGCGACGCGAGGGGTGCATCAGCGGTGGCCTCAGGCTCAAACATTTTTACCTGGTGCCTTCCGTTGGCTAGCTGTGTACCGCCCAGTGGATCTCCCAGTGGTTTAGACCAAACGAGGTGCGGGGTGTTGGAATCCACCCCAAGTGCGGGTCGGCCAAACTCGTCTACTCCGCTGTCGGGCGATATTGGAAACGTTTCTTTTAGCTCGATAATGTCGGTCTCAATGTCTAGGCATTCGGTTTCTGAGAGTACTTGAGTGAATACGTAAAACCCGTATTTGGAGTACGCCTCTGCTATGTGTTGAGCGAGCTTGCCCGACGCATCGAATTCGATCGGTCCTCGATTGTCGAGTGCAAGTGCAGCAGCTTGTCCCCCTATCAGGTATTCGCGCATTGCCTCCGCTTGCTCGCCGTAGCGTGCCGCGCAGGCATCAATCGATTTTGAAATGTCTTGCATGTAATTTCCCCCGAGGCTTATCCCTCTTTTTGGTTTGCTATGTCGATGACGAAGTGAGCAGCGATGGTGACGAGCCTGGTCACTTAAGCTTTCCCCAGCTCGTTGTGCAGATTCTGATGAAAGCTAACAATCGCCTTTTCGTAGTAGCCGAATGTCAGATGAGAATTGGCTGAGGTTGTGACCGTCTCTTGGATGTCTCTGGCGGCAGCGCGATCCTCTTCCTGACCTGATTGATTCACAAAGTCGACATCGCGCATCGCGTCCTCGAGGCTAATTTCAGCGCCATTTTTTGCCGCGTGCTTAATTGAATAGGAAAACATCTGGGTTCGTGTGGGCGACAGCGGCTCGATGATCGTGACACTGGTATGTTTGGAAAGAACGGCGACACTGACGTTTGGGAATAGGTGGTAAACAAGGGTCGCAAATCCCTCTATTTCTCGCTCATCTCGCGGAATAGATCGCAGTTTTTCCATGCGTTTGAAGGGGTAAATAACCCGCGAGTTTTGCCCGTAGGATTCCACAACGTTCACGTTGTCGAGACCGAAGGGATAAAAACTTTCCCGGTGCAGTGACTTGATGTGATAGCCCTCAAGTAACGTCTCGGTGAGTAGCTTCCAGTTGGCTTCATCTACCGTGTCGCTTTGATAAAAGAAGGATTGTGACGGCTCAAAAAAGTCGAGTGCAGACTCGAGCGTTTCGAGTCTTGGTTCGCCCTCCTGCTGGACGTAAACCAGGCCACCTTTCTCAACGGCGAACACTTCCTTGAGACCCGAGGTCTCCTTGTCGAGATCGGGGAACGCGGATTCACCTGGTACGCCCCTGAGCGAGCCATCGAGGTTGTAGGTCCACCCGTGGTAGGGGCAGGAAAAGGTTCGAGTACATCCTTCGCCCGACGCAACCTTCATGCCCCGGTGGCGACAGGCGTTTATGAATGCGCGGACCGTTAAGTCGTTGTCTCTGACGACGAGGAGTGGCGTGCCCGCCGCTGTGCGCGAGATAAAACT
>CAJXZI010000148.1 GCA_913063005.1 uncultured Halieaceae bacterium
GCTGAGAGCTGAGAGCTGAGAGCTGAGAGCTGAGAGCTGAGAGCTGAGAGCTGAGGCCTTTCAACGGCGAGCATTGCGCTTATTTTGCAAGGCACTGATCAACTGAGAGTATTGAAAAAGGTAAATCTGATGAGAGCTTTATTAATCGCGACGACGCTCATGACAGCGGCTTTTGTCGCACTTCCCGCCCAAGCTGATTGGTCGATCAATGACACTTCCCGCATTGGGTTTGTGTCGATCAAAAATAACGTCATTGGCGAGAACAACGCTTTTCAGCGCGTATCCGGTGGTATTTCAGATACAGGCGCCGTGACTGTCAATATCGATTTGACCTCAGTGGAAACAGGTGTCGGGATTCGCAACGAGCGTTTACAGAAAATGCTGTTTGATGTTGCTAATTTTCCGCAGGCAAGGGTGTCAGCGCAGCTCAGCGATGACCAGCTGATGACGTTGAAATCTGGTGGCAGTGTTGCTGAATTTGTGTCCGTTTCTGTTGCCTTACATGGAAACACGGTTTCTAAGCAAGTAGAGCTCGCTGCGATCAAAACGGGGGATACCATACAGGTAACCACAACACAGCCCGTGGTTATTACGGCTTCAGAGTTTGGTTTGGAGGCGGGTGTTGCCGCGCTCCAACAAATTGCTGGACTCAACGCGATCAGCCGATCCATCCCCGTTACCGTGGATTTGCAACTCAGTGAAGACTGACGATTAGCGGCGGCCTGTTGCCTGCATGACAGCCATCAGTTGCGTGCGATATCGCTCGTAACGTCCCCGGTCGCCTGCATCGCGAGCAAATGCAAGCAGTCCGTTCAAAATGTCAGGTTGGCCCGGGTGGCTGGCGTTAACAGACTCCAGCATCGCCATGGCCTCTTGCTTATTTCCAGTGTCGTTTAGCGCGACGGCGTAGACGTATCTGTGGCGTGACCCTTCTTCCTCTAGTGCTGCTGCTTCTTTAAGCGATGCAAGACCTGCCTCAGTGTCACCGAGACGTATAAAGTGCAGGCCCTGCGAGAACCAAAGACTGCCAGAGTCAGGAATGCGGTTTATGGCATCGCTGAGAAGTGTCGAGGCTTCCTCGTTGCGTGCGTCGCGTCGCAACAAATCCACTAGGTTTATGAGCGCGGGTTCGAGTTGATCGTTTAGCACCAGTGCCTCGCGCAAAGCGGCCTCGGCTTTTGTTGTGTCGCCGCGGTCGGTCCAAAAGTTAGCAAGTTGTAACTGCACTGAGGGCATATCCAAGTGGTCGCTCTGTACCTCGAGATACTCATCGAATAGGGGGACTAATGAGGCTATATCTTTGGGGCGAAGTTCGGCCTCAGGAACGCCTGCCAGCACCTGCGCGACTTCCATGCGTACACTCAGGACCGGATCTTGAATAAAGGGCCGTAGCATCAAAAAACGCTGAGCGGGTGGTAGCCCTCGAAGCGCACGAACAGCGGATGTCCTGAGAACAGGGTCATCTGCTCGAAGCAACATCGCGCTCATATTAGGCAGCGCCGGGGCGCCAAGATTGCTGAGCTGCTCAATAACCGAGGCACGCATAAGCGGTGATTGAGTGTCGTTTACGACGATGGCCTCTAACGTCGGAAGCGTTCTGACATCACCATGATCTGCAGCAAATCGCGCCTTCACCTGTTTGAGTGTTTTAAGGTCTCCCTCAACCCCCCAATCGCGCAGCGCCTCGTAAGCCCACGAGGCACTTTGATCGGTATGGCACTGCGTACAAGCGTTTGGGCTGCCCGTTGAGAGTGAAATATCAGGCCTGGGAATGCGCATGCTGTGATCTCGTCGCGCGTCAACACCCATGTAAATCTGCGAAGGCATGTGACAATTCACGCAGGCACTTCCGCTGCTACTGATCGCGTGACGATGATGGCTAACCGCATCGTATGTCTCGGGCTTGTGACACTGAGTGCAGACGCCATTGCCTTGGGCTACTAGCTCGTTGCTATGTGGGTTGTGGCAGTTGCTGCAGACAACGCCCGCTTGCGCCATTTTGCTTTGCATAAATGAGCCGTATACGTACACCTCATCGCGAATTTGCCCGTCGTGCCAGTACAGCGGTGACTCAAGTACGGAGAGACGATGCGTATTCAATAGCGATTGTCCGTAGTGATAGTCGCCAAGCGTGGCGCGTCGCGAGTGACACCGCCCGCAGTTATCGGCCTGTACTGTGTTGTCTAGGGGCGTTGATCGGTGCGCAATATCCTCATCAGGAGCTCTTACCCACTGACCACGGGCTGCGAGTGCTAATTCGAAGCCCATATCCGCAGCAGTTGGATAGATTGATTTCCCCTTAGGATGCGCGTTTGTCGAGTCCAAGCCAGTCATCATGCTGCCCGGTTCATTTTTCTTAACCTGGTCAGTCATTAGCGCCACGTGATCAGAGCCGGGACCGTGACAGGATTCGCAGCCCACGTCGATTTGATCATAGGTGGTTTTATAGCTGCGCGTGCTGGCGTTGTAGCCTTTGACCACATTGGTGCTATGGCACTCGGCGCAGCGGCTATTCCAGTTATGGTAAATACCCGTCCAGTGAAGTGGGCTATCTGACGTAACTGGCTCCTGATCTTCGTAAATATGATACCAACGCTGTCCGCCTTCAGATTCTTTACGGCTATCCCACGCAATGCTTAACGCATTAAGGCTACCGTTTTTAGTTGGTAATAAAAGCTGCTGAAGCGGATAAACGCCAAAGACGTATTTGACCGGATAGTCGGTGAGTTCGCCTTTTTCATTGTCGGTATTAACCCAATACGCACCACCTTTTTTGAAGAAGGTTGTGGTCACACCCTCGTAGACGAACTTGGCATTATCAAAATCACCGAGCACGGTTTTAGCATTAGCTGCCTGCATCGCGAGGTCGTGGTGGGAGCCTGTCCAGTCTTCTACCTGTGCTTCATGGCAGCTCGCGCAGGCGTTATTGCCAAGAAAAGTCGCATCTTCTGCATTGGCGGGATTGGCAAGAAGATGGCTTAGAAAAACAAGATGACCGAGGAAAAGCAGTCGAGTCAGATGACTCATCGAAAAGAATCCAGCTAGCCCCAGAGTTCTTTGCTTAATTGTTCCACGGGTTCTTTTGCCCCACGAGCTAGCCACCTTGCGAGTGAAGATGCCACATCGTTGAAATGAATCTTGGGTGCCGAAGGCATATCGTCTAACCACGCACGCGCCTTTTGAGTTTCTAGTGCTTGCATTGTAGTGGCATAGCCAAGCTGCTCAAGCGCTGCCGCATTGGAAAGTTGCTCCATTTGTTTTGCGAGCGGCCGAGTCAATACGGGTTTGCCCCATTGAAGACATTCGGAAATCAGTTCGAAGCCAGTGTTGCAGATAACCCCTTTTGAAGTAGCAAGGTCACGTTTGAAGCCGTCAACATTGGCTTTCTGTCGAAGTACATTCCCCTGCTGTTTATCTGTAACCGCGGGTGAGTATTGGATAAATGATTTATCTGCGAACCCCTGTAGCCAACGAGTCGTCAGATCCTGGTCTTCAAAGGGTAAATAGACCAAGATGTGCTCTTTCGTGGCGTCCGGATCGATATCTGGTAAATCGAGAATGGGCGGTAGAATGGTGTCGTCAAAGGCAGCCCAGTGAAGCCCTACCGGGATATCCACGGGCGCAAATTGATTCATCACCAGTCGACTCGCCGCGTTATCGCCAGTGAGTGGGGTGTTTTTCCCAAACGCGTATTGATGGCCTATGCCAATGGTTTCTCGACCCCTTGCTTTCGCCGCCCACGCTATTACGGGTTCGTAATCGCATACGATGAGGTCGTAAGGGTCCAAATCTAGACGGTTTACGTCTTGCAAAAAGGTGGCGGGCGCCAAATTGAAAGCCGTTTTTCGGTACCGCATTCTTCCGGCTTCGGTAACCATCGTGATGCCTTTGCGGTGCTTAAAGTCACCAAAAGGTTCCATATCGAATAGCTTGGACGCTTCGCGGCCAGAAAAAAGCCAAGTCACGTCAACGTCGAAATCCTTTAAGGCGTGTGCCACCCCTCTGGCTCGACTGATATGCCCTTGCCCGGTTCCTTGAACCCCGTACAGAATTTTTCTTGTCATAGGTGCTTTTTACCAGAGATTCAGCGTCGAGGCTGTACCTAGCGCGACACCTGATCCCAGTAGCGCTCCGGCGACGATGTCGCCTGGGAAGTGAACGCCTACAATGACTCTAGACAAGCCAACGGCCGCTGCCCAAATAAACAGTACGGCGGAGACGCCGCCGAACATTAGGGATGTCATCACGCACAGACAAAACGCAGCGGATGTGTGTCCGGAAGGAAAACTGAATTTATCGGAGGCGGTTATGAGTGAGTGAATACTCGGGGTCAGGTCGCAGGGTCTTAGCCGCTTCAAGGAGTTTTTTAGGATGTAATAGCTGAACCGCTCCACACTGAAAGCGACAGCGAGTGCCAATGCGTAAGTGGGTGCAAGTATCGATCCTGATAGCCAGACAAGTAAGGGCGAGACAAGTTGCGCGTACCCATCCCCACTCTTCGAAACCGCAAGAGCAGTTTGCGTTAAAGCCTGTCTTGCTTTGCCGTAGCCAAATACTTTGTTAAATAAGGCTAGGTCTATTTGTTGTAACAATGACAAACTCAACAAGCTTGTTTTTGGTCCAATTGCAGGAATCATCTAAACGCCCCCTGAATAGATACTTCCAACCAGTTTGAAGGGTAAATATCACAGAATTATGAACGTGGAGAAATAGCGGGTGCATATCGGAATTTTAAAGACGGACGCGGTCAGGTCTGAGTGGGTGGATGAGTTTGGTGAATATCCCGATATGTTTGTTCGCTTGGTCGGTGAGGCGAATCCCGAGGCGACTTTTTCGACCTGGGATGTTGAGGAGGGTGTGCACCCAACTCAACAGGATATCGATAGCGTTGACGGCTTTATCATCACCGGCAGTAAAAGCTCAGCCTATGATGATAAGCAGTGGATTCGGGACCTTGAGGGTCTTATTCAGAAATTGCACGCTGAGCGCAAAAAGATGGTGGGCATTTGTTTTGGTCACCAAGTTATCGCGCAAGCGCTGGGTGGCGTGGTATCCAAGTCCGAAAAAGGCTGGGGTGTGGGTGTTAATGTTTACAACCTCGGTGGTGCGCCTTTCGAGGGTGGTGAGTCGGGCGAGCTGAAACTTATCGCATCACACCAAGATCAAGTGCATGTCTTGCCCCCCGGAGCAAAAAACGTCGTCACCAACGGGCACTGCGAGAATGCAGGATTTGTCATGGGCGATCATATTTTTACCCTGCAAGGTCACCCCGAGTTCGTACCCGAGTACTCCGCAGCGATTATGGCCTTCCGCTTCGACATGATTGGCGGCGACCGTGTTGCCGAGGGGCGAGCGTCGCTAGAGACGCATCAGCACGAGGGCGCCAAGGTCGCGGGCTGGATGGTAGATTTTTTCTCCAATTAAGCGCATGCAATTTTGATTCTGCGTGTATTGAATCAGGGCTTTTGCGGCTCCCTTTATTCTCACCGGAGTGCCCACCATCATGCACACCAGTAAATGGGCCTGCGGTGGTCTGGCTGGATGGGT
>CAJXZI010000149.1 GCA_913063005.1 uncultured Halieaceae bacterium
GCTTGAGTCTTCATCGTCGCCAATAGGTGTTTCCATGGAGATGGGCTCTTTCGCAATCTTGAGGACCTTGCGTACTTTATCCTCAGGCATATCCATGCGCTCGCCCAACTCTTCCGGCGTGGGCTCGCGACCCATTTCTTGAAGCATTTGACGCGAGATGCGGTTCAACTTGTTGATCGTCTCGATCATGTGGACTGGGATACGAATGGTGCGCGCTTGGTCAGCGATGGAGCGCGTAATAGCTTGGCGAATCCACCATGTCGCATACGTCGAGAATTTGTAACCACGCCGGTATTCAAACTTATCCACCGCTTTCATCAGACCGATGTTGCCTTCCTGGATGAGATCGAGGAATTGAAGTCCACGATTGGTGTACTTCTTGGCAATCGAGATAACGAGGCGGAGGTTTGCCTCGACCATCTCTTTCTTGGCGCGACGAGCGCGGGCTTCGCCCATGCTCATGCGGCGATTAATTTCTTTGATTTCAGCGGTCGACAGACCGACCTCATCTTCGATAACGGCAATGCGTTTCTGCAAACGAACAATATCTTCGCGGTAATTAGCGAGGCGCTCATTAACGTCTGCTTTTTTGGTGGCGCCATCAATCCAGTCGAGTTTGCTTTCTGAGCCTTGGAAGCTCTTGATGAACTCCTTTCGGTCCATACGGCACTCTCGGACGACGAGACGCATAATCTCCCGCTCTGACTCACGGACGACTGCCAGAACAGCGCGCGGTGTTTCTACTAATGGATCAAAGACGCGAGGTGTTAGCTTGAAGAACTTGAACAGTTCGCCAAGCTTGGCCATCTCTTTTTGCGCTTCTTTGCTGTCGTAGCCTTTCTCTTCAAGCACGTTTTCTGTCTTCGTGCATTGACGCTTGAGGGCGGTAAAGCGCTTTTTGGCCTCTACGGGATCAGGGCCCGTTTCGGTCTCTTCTGCATCATCGTTACCGCTGTTTGCGTTCTGCTCGGCAATTTCTTGAGCAGATGGCACGTGATCAGCGGGGTCAAGATAGCCCACTAAAATATCGGATAGCTTGCGCTCTTCTTTGGCGACTAGGTCGTATTCGTCACAGAGTCGGCGCGCGATGCGAGGGTAGTAGGCCAGCGCAGCCATCAATTCGCGAATGCCTTCCTCGATTCGCTTGGCGATGACAATCTCGCCTTCACGCGTCAGCAACTCAACGGTACCCATCTCCCGCATGTACATGCGGACGGGGTCTGTTGTGCGACCGGCTTCGTTTTCAACTGCGGCTAGTGCAGCTGCCGCCTCGGCTGCTGCGATCTCGTCAGCTGAACGATCGCCCTCGGTGAGGATCAGTTCATCGGCGTCAGGCGCTTGCTCGAAGACTTGTATCCCCATGTCGTTAATCATCTGGATGATGTCTTCGACTTGATCGGGCTCAGAGATGTCTTGTGGGAGGTGATCGTTCACCTCGGCATAAGTCAGATAGCCTTGTTCTTTTCCCTTGGCAATAAGCTGCTTTAGGAGTGATTGTTGTTGTAGCGAATCAGACATGAAAGGATCCGGAGTAAAGACGGTCGAAAAAAAAGTAGCCCGCAATTATAGTGGTCGCGGGTGTAATTAGCCATGTCAAAACTTGGACTTTGGCGTATTTATGCAATTTTGACGAATCCGTCATTTCTAGAAGAGGTGCGCGTCAATCTCTGCCAGAAAGTTGTCTCATCTCAGTCATAAGGGTCACGAGCTCGCGCTTTTGCTCGTTACTTAACTCAGTGTAGGGCGCCGATTTAAGTTCATGAGCACGTGTACGCAACAGATTGACGCGCCGATCTCTCGATAATTTGTTCAATATGGCCACAAGGTGCTCGTTGATCTCGTTTTCGGTGTCAATGACTTCCTTGGCGGCAGCTTCGCTTAGCGCTTCGCCCTCTACTGTATTTGTCCAATACCCAAGCAAGGCTGCTGTACTCATATCCGGCGTTTCTCGCACCAGTGCCACCACTTCACGAAGTAAGTTAGCGGCTTTGTCTGAGCTATCGGGGAGCATCTCGTCCGCAACGAGCAGTGCTGCCGGCGGATGGAGCGCAATCAAGCCAAGCGCTCGCATGAGTACGCCATCGTTAAAGCCTGAATCGAAGCCTAAATCTCGGTCACTTGCCTCGGCCATATCATCATATGGATTGGTGTCGTCATAGTCAGTCGGAGGCCCATTCTCAAACTGACTGTGCCCATCGTAGTCATCATCGACGGGCGGAGGCGCCATGTCGCTGTAAGGTTGAGGGTTCGGTTCCGAGTGATTCGGTGTTTCCTGAACTTCTCGTAAGCGCCGCAGGCTCTCCACGTCCATATCGGTTCGCTCGGCTAGAGACTTAAACAGGAGTGTTTTGTAAACACCGTCTGGAATTTGGTTGATATAGGGCGCGACTAACTTTGAGAGTCGGGCCTTGCCATCCATTGTTGTCAGATCGATACCTTCACCCATCTGCTCGAACAGGAATTGCTCAAGTGGTGCTGCCGTATCGAACATGTGCTCGAGGTGTTTCGCGCCTTTGCTTCGCACGACAGTGTCAGGGTCTTCTCCCTCGGGAAGGAATAGGAATTTCACCTGTCGACCGTCCTCCATCATCGGAAGTGACGCTTCCATTCCTCTGAAAGCTGCTTTTCGACCGGCTTCGTCGCCATCAAAGCAAAACACAACCTGCTCGACACGCCGAAATAGAAGTTCAAGATGCGGTTTGCCCACCGAGGTTCCCAGCGTTGCCACAGCGTAATGAATGCCAAATTGCGCCAGGGCGATTACATCCATATATCCCTCGACAACAACGATTCGGTTCAAATTCTTTGCGAATTTGCGAACGTGGTGCAGGCCGTAGAGTTCATGCGACTTTGAAAAAAGCGGTGTTTCGGGTGAATTAAGGTACTTGGGCTTGCCATCGCCGAGTACTCGGCCACCCATAGCAATCACTTTTCCGCGCTGATTGACGATCGGAAAAATGACGCGGTCTCTAAACCGGTCGTATTTTCGGCCTTTATCATTTTCGATGAGCAGACCCGCGGTGAGTGCATTGCTAACGCTGACCTCATCCGTCAGTGTTTGCATGAGGTTGTCCCAGCCCTCGGGCGCGAAGCCGAGGCGGAAGTCCCGAGCGATCTCCCCCGACAGACCTCTGCGCTTTAGGTAATCTACAACCCGACCGCGATCCTTGTGTTGGCGTAGGAAGCCTTCGTAGAGTTTGGTAGCGCGTTCCATCGATTCATACAGTGGTTTCTGATGGTCGACTTGGGGGGCGCTGTCGACGTCCTCAGCCGGCAGGTCAATCCCGGCAGCTTGGGCCAGTGACTCGATAGCCTCACGAAACTCCATTCGCTCGTAATCCATAATGAAGCCAAGCGCATTGCCACCCGCACCACAGCCAAAACAGTAGAAAAACTGCTTTTCAGGGTTTACTGAGAAAGAGGGTGTTTTCTCTTGATGAAAAGGGCAGCAGGCGGAGTAATTTTTTCCCGCCTTCTTTAGCTTCACGCGCCGATCTATAACATCGACAATATCGGTTCTGTCGAGGACTTGATCTATGAATGCTTGTGGGAGTCGGGCCATGTTTGACAGCCTAAGCTTTTGCTCAAGCCGTCAGTTTAGCCTTAACAATCTTTGAAACGGCACCCATATCAGCACGGCCTTGCAACTTAGGTTTAATTGCCCCCATCAAAGGGCCCATTGCGGCCATGCCCGTTGCATCGATTCCGGCGAGCGCTTCATCAATGATCGCAACGATCTCGACTTCGCTAAGTTGCTGGGGGAGGAATTCTTGGATGACTTCAATTTCGGCGAGCTCGATAGCTGCTAGCTCATCGCGGCCCGCACTTTGAAATTGACTAACGGAGTCTCGGCGTTGCTTGACCATCTTGTCCATGATGGTCAATGCGCGAGCATCATCAATCTCGATGCGCTCGTCTACTTCAACGCGCTTAAACTCTGACTGTATAAGTCGGATGGTGGCGAGGCGCTCCTTCTCCCGCGCTTTCATCGCCGCCTTCATGGCAGCTTTGATGGTAGCGACTAGATTATCGGCTTCGGACATCTCGCGACTCCGCTCGGATTAGTACAAACGCTGACGCTTGCGGTTTTCCCGAGACATTTTTTTGAGGTGACGCTTTACAGCGGCAGCTGCAGCGCGCTTGCGAACGGTTGTTGGCTTTTCGTAGTGCTCGCGCTTGCGAACTTCTGCCAGTAAGCCTGCTTTTTCGCATGAGCGCTTGAAACGGCGCAGTGCAACGTCAAAGGGCTCGTTTTCTTTTACCTTGACTGAAGGCATTCAAATCTTCCTGTTTGCATTGGGCGCAAATGCGCCGCACTAAAATTAGGGCGCGCAGTATAGGTAGGCGAGCAGCGTTTTGCAAAGCCTAACAACGTGCTAAGTTCCGCATTTTTCGAAGGGCGCTGCGATTTGCGGGTATTAGGCATAGAAACCAGTTGCGATGAGACAGGTGTTGCTCTCTATGACACCGAGCAAGGGCTGCTTGCAGACGCATTGTATTCACAGATCGCCGTTCACGCTGAGTACGGTGGCGTTGTCCCCGAATTAGCATCGCGTGATCACATTAGAAAAACGCTTCCGCTTGTTGACCAGGTGATAACCGAGGCTGGGTTAACCAAGCGGGATATCGATGCGGTTGCCTACACATCAGGCCCGGGGCTTCTGGGCGCACTCATTGTGGGAGCGACAATGGCGAGATCCATTGCCACAGGGCTCGGTGTGCCCTCGTTGGGTGTCCATCACATGGAAGGGCATTTAATGGCGCCCTTATTATCCGATGACCCACCGGATTATCCATTTGTCGCGCTGTTGGTTTCGGGAGGTCACACCCAGTTAATCCGGGCCAACGCTTTTGGTGACTATCAATTGTTAGGCGAGTCACTCGACGATGCGGCTGGTGAGGCCTTTGATAAAACCGCAAAACTATTGGGGTTACCGTACCCCGGAGGGCCTCAGGTTGCGATGCTTGCTGAGAAAGGAGATCCCCACCGATTCTCTTTTCCACGTCCCATGGTGAAACATCCCGGTCTCGACTTCAGCTTTTCTGGGTTGAAAACACACGTTGGTACCTGCATTCGGGATCTCAGTATTGAGGCGTCGATGACGGATCAAGACAAGGCAGATGTGGCCCGTTGCTTCGAAGAGGCTGTGGTAGATACCTTGGTCATAAAGTGTAAGCGAGCGCTTAAACAAGAGGGTGTAAAGACGCTGGTAATGGCAGGTGGCGTCAGTGCCAACAAAAGACTGAGAGAGCGATTGCAGAGTTCGCTTTCGCAGTTAGGTGCCAAAGTTCTTTATCCTGCGCCTAAGTTGTGTACGGATAACGGTGCGATGATTGCCTATGCAGGTGCTTTGAGGCTCATGGCGGGAGAGCGCGATGGTGATGCACCGGAGGTGCGGGCGCGGTGGCCGATTACGGAGCTGTGTCCACCTTGAGCGCTGGCATAGCTCTAACAACTGGCCGTAAAACGACCAGACCTGAGCGCTGCTCTCAGAAATAGCCCCAGAAGAAATAGCCCCAGAA
>CAJXZI010000150.1 GCA_913063005.1 uncultured Halieaceae bacterium
TTTTCAAGTAGGAAACGACTTGGTGCTTCGCGCATATCGTCTGTGTTGGGTTTAAAGGCTAGGCCCCAAACAGCAATCGTTTTACCTTCTAGATTAGCGCCAAGGCGCTCCATCACTCGCTCAGCCAGCTTGTTTTTCTGGCGCTGGTTCGTATCGTGCACCGCAGTCAAGATTGACGCATGACAGCCTTCAGATTGTGCAAGGTGCTTAAGTGCCCTCACGTCTTTCGGGAAGCAGGAACCGCCATAGCCAGCGCCTGGGTAGATGAACTGGTAGCCAATTCTTGGGTCTGAGCCGATGCCCTGTCGCACCCATTCGATGTCCGCACCCACGGTTTCGGCAATATTGGCGATCTCGTTGATGAAGCTTATCTTTGTCGCAAGCATCGCATTCGCAGCGTACTTCGTGAGCTCAGCACTGCGAGGGTCCATAAACATAAGTTTGTCGCGGTTGCGATTGAAGGCTGAATACATGCGCTTGAAATCTGCTTTCGTGTCTTCGGATCGCGCACCCACAATAATGCGGTCGGGACTTTTCGCGTCACTGACCGCCGAGCCTTCTTTTAAAAACTCTGGGTTCGAGCACACCTCAAACGGGTGGTTGTGTCCGTGCGTTTTGAGGCCTGCTTGGATGCGCGCCGTCACGGCATCCGCTGTGCCGACGGGAACAGTCGATTTATTAACAACGACTTTGCCCGCGTTAATGTGCTCGGCAATGCCGTCTGCGACGCTCATCACGTAGCGCAGGTCAGCGCTACCGTCGTCCCCAGAGGGCGTGCCAACGCAGATAAATAAAAAGTCGCTATCCTGAACAGCGGTTCGCGTATCACTGGTAAAGGTTAGTAATCCCTCATCCACCGCTTGCAGCACCATATTGCTGAGACCAGGCTCGAAAAACGGGACTTCACCTGCGCGCAGGCGCTGGACACGCGCTTCGTCAATATCCATGCAAATAACGCGGTGACCCACGTCTGCAAACACAGCCGCTTGCACTAACCCGACATAGCCGCTGCCAAAAATACTGATACGCATGCTTCCTCCCCCAAATAAGCTGTGCAATGATCCAAGACTTCTATGACATTTTTATGTCACTAATATGACAGCCGAGTGATCTGAATTAGGTCAAGTCTGGGTAAAACTGCCTATTCCACTGCATGCTGTGGTTAGCTGCGCTATTATCCCCAGATCGTCGATTTTCGCGCAGATGTTTGCGCCCCCTCTTTTCCAGGAGAAACACCTCATGAATCAGGCTGCGAAGACGCCCTCCGGTCACGGTTACTCATCGTCACAGACCATCTCATCCTTTGATAGCGAACTGTGGGATGCGATGACGTTAGAGACGCAGCGTCAGGAAGAACATATTGAATTGATTGCCTCGGAAAATTACGCAAGTCCGCGTGTTTTAGAAGCGCAGGGTAGTGTGCTGACGAACAAGTACGCGGAGGGTTACCCTGGCAAGCGTTACTATGGCGGTTGTGAGTTTGTGGACCGCGCTGAAGTGCTGGCGATTGAGCGTGCTAAGGCCTTATTTGGCGCAGCATACGCCAACGTCCAGCCACACTCAGGATCAAGCGCGAACATTGCGGTGTTTCATGCGCTTTTGCAGCCTGGCGATACCGTCATGGGAATGAGTCTTGCTGACGGCGGCCACCTGACACATGGCGCCGGCGTTAATTTCTCCGGCAAGATATACAACGCAGTTCAGTACGGCATTGACAACTCAACAGGAGAGGTCGACTACGACGAGTTGATGAAAATCGCTCTGGAGCACAAGCCCAAGCTCATCATCGGCGGTTTCAGTGCTTACAGCCGAATCATGGATTGGTCGAAATTTCGTGAAATTGCTGATGCGGTGGGCGCTTATTTGTTGGTCGACATGGCGCACGTTGCAGGCTTGGTTGCTGCAGGCGTATACCCAAGCCCTATCCCTCACGCTGATGTTGTTACGACGACCACGCACAAAACACTGCGTGGTCCGCGATCAGGGTTGATCTTGGCGCGCGAGAATGAAGAGCTTCACAAGAAATTAAATTCGGCGATTTTCCCGGGCGCTCAAGGTGGGCCGCTAATGCACGCCATCGCCGCGAAAGCGGTTGCCTTTAAAGAAGCGATGGACCCTGCGTTTGTCGACTATCAACACCAGGTTGTTCGCAACGCTAAGGTCATGGCAGAGACATTTACGAGCCGAGGTTTTAATTTGGTATCGGGCGGCACCGACAATCACCTGATGCTTCTCGATCTGAGAGATAAGGAATACACGGGCAAAGACGCGGATGCCGCGCTCGGTCGAGCTTACATCACGGTTAATAAGAATGCGGTACCCAACGATCCGCGGTCGCCGTTTGTGACCTCAGGGCTTCGTTTGGGAACACCCGCGATTACCACTCGTGGTTTTGGTGATGAAGAAACTCAGGCGATGACGCACTGGATTTGTGACGTGCTTGAGGGCCTGGAGTCAAACGACCCAGAGTCGGTCATTGATGTGGTTCGCGAGAAGGTCAAAGCGCTTTGCGCACGTTTCCCCGTTTACGCGGACTGAAGAAGCACCACTAGAAAAATAAGTTAGGGGGTAGTGCGATGTTTTGTCCGTTTTGTGGGACCGACGACACAAAAGTCATCGATTCGAGATTGGTGGCTGACGGTGGGCAGGTTCGTCGCCGTCGCGAGTGCGTCAATTGCCGCGAGCGGTTCACCACATATGAGGCAGCTGAGCTCGTTATGCCTCGTGTCATCAAGCAAGATGGTAGTCGTGAACCCTTCGATGAGGAGAAGCTGCGCGCCGGTCTTCAGCGTGCATTGGAAAAGCGTCCCGTCGCGGTGGAAGCCGTTGAGAGCGAGTTGGGCCAGATCAAAAACCGTTTGAGAGCGACTGGCGAGCGAGAAATTGATTCACGCTCAGTGGGTGAGCTTGTGATGGAGGCGCTGAAGCGCCTCGATCAAGTCGCTTACGTTAGGTTCGCGTCGGTTTACCGGAGCTTCGAGGATCTTTCGGAGTTTCGCGACGCCATTGCCTCGCTCGAAGCGGATCCCCAGAACTGAGTTATAAGATGTCCCGTTCTGATGAATCGTGGATGTCAGAGGCGATCAAAGTGGGTCGCAAGGCCCGGGTGTGGTCTGCGCCTAACCCAGCGGTTGGATGCGTGCTGGTAAAAGACGATCAGCTTCTTGCGGCCGGTTTTACGCACCCCACGGGTCAACAGCACGCTGAAGTTCACGCGCTCTCTCGAACCGATGATGCAAAGGGTGCGACTGCCTACGTCACGTTGGAGCCCTGTGCGCACACGGGCCATACGGGACCTTGCGTTGAGGCACTCATCGACGCCGAAGTTGCTCGTGTGGTCGTCGCTTGTGTTGATCCGGATCCGCGGGTAGCAGGAAAAGGCATTGCGCGCCTTGAGGCTGCCGGAATTGATGTGATGACGGATGTCTGTAAGGCCGAGGCTGAAGATGAATTGCGAGGGTTCTTTCTGCGGCTGTCGCGAGGCTGGGGCAGAGTCACCGTAAAAATGGCGATGTCTGCTGATGGTCGAACAGCTATGGCCTCAGGGGAGAGTCAATGGATCACAGGTGCGGCGGCCCGAGAGGATGTGCAAGCGTGGCGTGCGGAGAGCGATGTGATTCTTACGGGACGTGGCACGGTTGAGGCCGATGATTGTGCGTTGACCTTGCGGCAGTGTGTGAATCGGCTCTCTAATGAAGACTGGCGCCGAGCTCTAACCCGGCCAACGCCCCGTGCCGTCGTAGATTCACATGCAATGGTCGGGTGTAGTGCAAACGTTGTGCGTGGTGAGACTCCGACCTACCTTTTTACCCGTTCGGACGCGACACTGGACCCTGCAATGCCGTCGACGGTGAGCCACATTCAGGTCGCTAGCCATGAGACCGGCCTTGATCTCAATGCTATTTTGAAAGTGCTCGGCGACAGAGGCGCTAATGAAATTCTTATCGAGGCGGGCCCCACATTGGTGGGCGCTTTGGAGCAGCAAGGGCTCGTTGATCAGTGGCTTATCTACATGGCGCCTAGCATGTTAGGCGCTGACGCAAGACCAGCACACGCTGGGGTCTTTAAAACGCTCAGTGATGCCCCCAAGTACACTATAACGAGTCACGACCTGATTGGCGGTGACTTGCGTATTACCCTTCGCGCGGCAGACGAGCATTAGGCGCTGCTCCAGAAACGCGAAACGAAACGCGACACGACGAGAGATATTTATGTTTACCGGAATCATTCAAGCCGTGGGTGAGGTGGCTGCCATCGAACCTGCTGACGGCGACGTGAAACTCAGGATAAAGACCGGCAAGCTCCCTCTTGCGGATGTCCAGTTGGGTGACAGCATTGCCACGAACGGCGTCTGCCTAACCGTGACTGAACTTCCCGGTGATGGCTATTGGGCGGATGTGTCCAACGAGACGCTATCACTCACATCGCTCAAGGGAATCAAAGTCGGCAGCGCAGTGAATCTCGAGAAGTCGCTCACGCCCACGACGGCACTGGGCGGCCATTTGGTGAGTGGCCATGTTGATGGCTTGGGCAAGGTTGTTGCTTTAACACGTGATGCACGGTCTTGGCGTGTGACGATCGAGGCGCCGGCAGGGCTTGCTAAATACATTGCCCAAAAAGGCAGTATTTGCATCGACGGGACGAGCCTGACTGTCAACTCGGTCGATGGACCGCGTTTTGATTTGAACATTATTCCGCAAACCTGGGACGAGACGGTGTTCAGTCAGTACACCGTCGGTACCGAGGTAAACCTTGAGGTGGATATTATTGCGCGATATTTAGAGCGTTTGCTCCAATCGGGTGTTGTGCCCACGAGTGACGGCGTTACTCTAGAGACCCTCAAAAATGCGGGGTATCGCAGTGATTGATTCAGTTCCTCCAGCATCCGCTGATCAGTTGATCAGCGAGTTCCGTAGAGGTCGAAAAGTATTACTGGTGCTTGACCAGAGTGATGGCGAGCAAACTGGTGTTGTGGCAATGGCCGCCGAATATTGCGAGGCCGACGACGTGACGTTTATGGCGCGACAAGCACGTGGTTTGGTGAGCTTGGCGCTGACTGAGGAGCGCTGTGAGCAGCTCAACCTGCCGCCTATGGTTGACCCTGCAACCTCGGGAGCTGTGAAACTTTCCATTGAAGCGAGCACAGGTATCGACACGGGTATTTCTGCCGCTGACAGAGCGCGCACGGTCAGAGTTGCGGTGGCGGCCGATGCGAAGCCATCTGACTTGGTGCAACCGGGGCATATTTTCCCCGTCGCTACATTAAACGGCGGTGTGCTGATTAGGACCGGTGCTGCTGAAGCTGGGGTTGATCTCGCTTCACTGGCAGGCCTTACCCCCGCAGCGGTGTTTGCTGAGGTACTGGATAAGCAGGGCGAAATGGCGAATGCTGAGGCTCTCGTTGAATTTGCTGACACGCATGAGTTGATGGTTGGGCGAGTCACAGACCTTGTTGACTACAGACTAAATCATTCACGTACCGTTGATTTGATCCGAAGCGGCTTAGTTCAAAC
>CAJXZI010000151.1 GCA_913063005.1 uncultured Halieaceae bacterium
GCTCGACTGTACGCCGGGACACGGCGCATTCTTCCCGCACTTTACGCTCGGCGGTTTGGATACGACGGTTGATGGCCAAGTACTGACCTCGCAAGGCGCGGTCATTCCAGGGCTTTATGCAGCAGGGCGAACCGCTTGTGGGGTACCGCGGCGAGGTGATGGCTACGCCTCGGGTAGCTCGGTGGGTGATGCCACGTTTTCTGGGCGACGCGCCGGGCGTCAGGCTGCGACGGCATGACCGTGCCAACATTTTGACCAAGACACTAAATTGATTGTGCACACTTTGCATCAGTCGGGATGTAACAGACGATGTGAGTGTGCAGAGGCCAAAACCGCTTACAGGGAATTGCTATGACTGATACAGCACTACTTGCGCGCATCGATCGGCTCGAGTCCATCGATGAGATTCGCCAATTGGCGGCAAAGTACTCGCTCGCGCTCGATATGCGTGACATGGATGCCATGGTGAACTTGTTTCCGGAAGATGTGCGCGTTGGCAAAGACAAGGTAGGTCGCGCGTATTTCAAACAGTGGATGGACGAGACCCTGCGGGTTCAATTTACCGGGACGTCCCATCATATTGGTAATCACATCATCGAATTTGAAGAACCTGACCGCGCAGTCGGTGTGGTTTATTCAAAAAACGAGCACGAAACGCCCACTGAAGACGGTGGCTGCGAGTGGGTGATTATGCAGATGCTGTACTGGGACCATTACGAGCGAATCGACGGGCGCTGGTATTTCAAGCGTCGGCTGCCTTGCTACTTCTATGCGACGGATCTCAACAAGCCACCTTGCGGTGATAACAAAATGCGCTGGCCCGATCGCGATCATTACGATGGGGCGTTTCACAGTTTGTTTCCCAGTTGGCAGAAGTTTTGGAGCAAGCCACCCTCTGACGAGCTTCCTTCGGTGGCACCACCTGCACCCTACGAGCAGTTTTTAAAGACCATGCGGGCGGGTACAGAAAACCCAAGCATTCGCACCCGCTAACGACTTTTTTAAAGGAATTTAATTATGGCACTCGAGCACTTGCTGTCGCCGACGGCAGTTGGCGATCTCCGGTTAAAAAACCGCGTGGTTATGGCGCCCATGACCCGGAGCCGTGCGTCCCAAAACGACGATTGTGTCTCCGAGTTGCACGAGGCGTATTACTCTCAACGCGCTAACGCAGGACTCATCATTACGGAAGGCGTTCATCCGTCGTTCGACGGTAAGGGTTACAACCGCACGCCCGGTATTTGCAACGAGGCGCACGTCGCTGCTTGGTCCAAAGTGGTCTCTGCGGTGCACAAGGAGGGCGGACTCATTGCCTGTCAGTTGATGCACTGTGGTCGCGTTGGACATCCTTATAACAAGGCAGCTGGTACACGGATGCTGGCGCCATCAGCGATTGCAGCGCGTGCTGAGATTTTTACCGAGCAGGGCATGCAACCGATGCCTACGCCGGAGGCTATGTCAGTCGAAGAGATTAAAGCGGTTATCGAAGACTACCGTCAGGCCGCTGAGCGCTGCTTGGCCGCAGGCTTTGACGGCGTCGAATTGCACTGTGCCTCGGGTTATTTGCCGGGGCAGTTTCTCGCCTCGGAGAGTAATCTTCGCAACGATGAATACGGTGGCTCACTCGACAATCGATTGCGCTTCATTGGGGAAGTGATCGACGCACTCGCGAGTGTGGTGGGCGCGGGGCGTATTGGTCTTCGTATCTCGCCCGGAAACCCTTATAACGATCATGTTGACGCCGACCCCGAGACGACCTATGCGGGACTTCTGAAGATGGCCGAGACTAAGGGCGTCGCCTGGGTCCATGCGATTCGCATGCCCGCTACCGGGATCGATAGCCTCTCGCTGACGCGAGAGCATTACTCGGGGACGTTGATTGGCAGCGATAGTTACACCGCTGATGAGGCGGAGGACTGCATTGCGAGCCAGGAAGTAGACGCAGTCTCCTTCGGTCGTTTGTACATTGCGAACCCAGATCTTGTCGCACGCTTTAAAGCGAACGGGCCGTTTAATCAAATGGATAAGCGGACGATCTATGGTGGGGAAGGGGCTGCAGGATACACCGACTACCCCGTTCTTTCGGATGATGCGTAGCGCTTTTTGAGCCTGTAACGTATCGCCAAACTGATAAATGAAGGAAAGCGCCATGCCAATGCCGACGGATGTGCCTGTCATCGACCTAATGCTTGCTGTGCCAAATGACGACACCTCAAATTTTTACGATTTCATTCGTCCGCTCTTGATGGACGAGCAAAGTCGGCAGATGTTCAAGATGCCTGCGCAATACATGTTCAAGGATCTCCCAAAGGTGGGCAAGCGTGATGATTACATCGCTTACACCCTGGAAAAGATGGATGAATTCAACATCGAAAAGGCCATGCTGGGTGTTGACGAAGGACAGTACGAAACCCAGTGTGAGGCGGTTAAAAAGCACCCTGATCGTTTCTTTGCGTCCTACGACTGCAATCCAAATAACGGCATGGACGAGGTTCGCAAGATTCGTCGACTCAAGGAGGAGTACGACATTAAGTCGGTGAATGCGTTCCCCTCGGGCTTATGTCCTCAGGTCTCGCTGTCTGACAAAAAATGGTATCCGATTTTTGTGACCTGTATTGATCTTGATATTCCGTTTTGCCCCTGTGTGGGCGTGCCCGGACCCCGTATTCCCATGGAGCCCCAGAAAGTTGAGCACCTCGATGAGATCTGTTGGTTTTTCCCAGAGCTAAAGGTGGTTATGAAGCACGGTGCTGAGCCTTGGACTGACCTTGCTTGGAAACTCATGTTGAAATACGAGAATCTCTATTACATGACCAGTGCCTTCGCGCCAAAGCACTATCCGAAAGACATCATTAACTTCGCTAACACGCGCGGCGCCGACAAGATTATGTACGCCGGCTACTTCCCCATGGGCCTCTCACTGGAGCGTATTTTTGGCGACATGCCTAACGTTCCGTTCAAGGACGAGGTATGGCCGAAGTTTCTTCGCGAGAACGCGAAGCGGGTGTTTAAGGTATAGGTAACCAGTATTGACTGTGCATTAAAAAAAAACCCCGCATCTAGCGGGGTTTTTTGTATTCAGCTTTCAGGCTTTTCGCCGCTCCAGCCGTTTTGGTGATCGGTGGCTTTATGCGGGGAAGTAAACGCTGATGGCATCGACAATACAGGCAGGCTTCTCGGCACCTTCGGCTTGCATGACGATGCGCAGGACCATTTTGATGCCGCCGCTTGCCTCCTCGACGGATACCACGGTACCCGTTGCAGATAACTTAGAGCCGACAGTGACAGGTGAGGGGAAGCGTGTTTTCTCTGTACCGTAGTTAACGCCCATCGCGATACCGCGGACTTCGATGATCTCAGGCATGAACTTAGCCGCCAGCGACATGGTGAGGTAACCGTGAGCGATCGTGGCACCAAACGGGCCATTCGCGGCTTTCTCTGCGTCGATGTGGATCCACTGATGGTCACCGGTTGCATCCGCGAATTGGTTGATACGCTCTTGTGTGATTTCCATGCTGGGGCTAGGCCCTAGGGTCTTGCCTACAAGGTCGTATAGGTCTGCCGGTGATTCGATAACAGTTTTAGTCATGCTTTGTTTCCTTACAAATTTCAGCGAAGCGCTGTCGCAATAATATGAGGGTTCTAATGAGTAGCCTCTACTGTGCCACATAAGCCGCTCAGGTGTGCCAAATTCAAAGCCAATGGCATCATCGTTTCAGACGATAAATCCGATTGGAGACTCGCAGCGTGCTAGAGGCATAATACCGAAGGAATCTTCAAGCGAATGCGTGAGTAAGATGTGCGAGTACTTGCCCAAGAAACAAGAAGCTTGCCCAAAAAAATAGTGCTGTGCAGAGCTCAAGCAAAGCAATAGCAAAGGCGAGACAAAAGTAGAGTGAAAGCAAGGCGAAAAAAGTAGAACGTTTATGTCAGATCTATCTGGAAAAGTATGCTTGGTTACAGGCGGTGCGGGCCACATTGGTCGCGCAATTTGCGAGTCACTGCTGGCCGAGGGTGCTGAGTGATTGCGGTGGGCCGACGCGAGCCTGCAGATCCGATCGAATCTCAGGGGCGCGAAGCGACGTTCTACAGTGCAGACATCCGCGATTCCGCGGCATCTCAAGCGCTCATAGACTTCGTGAGCGAGCGCTTCGGGAGACTCGATATTTTGGTCAATAACGCGGGTGGCGGACCGCCTGTGGCGGCAGCCGATGCGAGCCCTGAGTTGACGCAGAAAATCATCTCATTAAACCTATTGGCACCGCTTGTATTGTCACAACAAGCGCACTCACTTCTCACTCAAGCGCCGGAGGGTGGCTCGATCGTCAACATCGCAAGCGTCAGCGGCGCACGCCCATCTCCGGGCACGGCTGCTTACGGCGCTGCAAAGGCCGGCTTGCTGAACGTCACCAAGTCACTGGCAATGGAGTGGGGGCCATCGATACGCGTTAACGCGCTGATAGTGGGTTTGGTGCATAACGATGCCGGCGTTGAGCACTACGGGGGGGAGGAAGGCTTCAAGCGAGTGGCCGATATGCTGCCATTGAAGCGCATGGCCTCACCGCAAGATGTGGCAAATGCCGTGATGTTGATGTGTTCGGATCGCGCGTCTTACATCTCAGGGGCCAATTTAGAGGTGGACGGGGGTGGTGAAGTCCCCGTCTTTTTGCACCTGGCTAGCGAGTCGTCGAAAGCCAAATAGGCGAGGTCCATGCACGCTCACGAATCGTGGGCGAGTAAAACGGGTCGGTCTCCGGGTTGGTACAGCAAACACCGTAGATGTCACCGGAGTCGCCGTTTTCGTTCGCCAGTAAGTTAGCCGCGTCTGCTTCGGCGGCGCAACTTTCTGAGAAGGGGTTTACACCTACCGCCTGACACTGGAGCGTACTCCAACGGCAACTGGGTGTTTCTAAGACGCGCGCATAGTAAAACGCGGACTCACCCGGGCGATACGTTGGATCTTCCCAAACCGTACATAGACTTGCGTGTCCTGGTGCCGTCGCTGCACAGCTGTTCATATCGACACCCAGCCCTTGCGTTTTGCTGCCCAAAACGTCGACAACTCGCTCGTGAGTCGCTCCATTTTCATCTACCCAGCCCTTAATGATTTGTACTCGCTCTAGCGGGTTGGCCGGGTGAAGATCGGTACCTTGATCACGCTGGGCACTGACAAAGAAGCGCGGTGCTGCGTCGCCTTCTGTGCGCTCCAAAACACCGCCCATTGGAACGCCTGAAGCGTAAGCTTGGTCAAGTGCGTCGGGTTGATCACACAGGTCTGTTTCGTAGTCGCCGGCAAAGAAGCGAACCATCGGCAGTGTACCAGAGGGGTCGTAGGTGTCCCGGTTTGGCATGGCTTCGAAAATCGCGTCGCTGCGGTTTTACTCGGCCCAGACCACGGCTAAGCCCCCGGGGTTAGAGACGAAGTGCTCCTGCCGATTTCTGAAGGTCGCGT
>CAJXZI010000152.1 GCA_913063005.1 uncultured Halieaceae bacterium
AACCCAAGCGAATCGTTAGTGCGCAGGAGCGACGTTGGAGACCCGTACGTCGTAATTCACGGTCACGCGATTCATGCACCGATAACCCGGAAGGTAATCAGCCAGTGCGTAGTGCTGTGTTACTCGGTTATCCCACATCGCTACTGAGTTGTCGCGCCACCGGAACCGCACTTGGTGCTCAGGCTGATCAATATGCTGATAAAGGTACTCCAGCAGACGGTCGCTTTCCGCTTTCAGCATACCCACAATGTGTTGGGTGAACGATCGGTTGACGTTGAGGTACTTCGCGCCCGTTACGGGGTGCGTATCAATAACGGGATGGACCCAAGCGCCGTTACTGCGCACGCCCTCGTTCATAGCGTCGATGTTGTGATCCGTGCCTAGGTAGTCGTTTCGAAAGCAGCCAATGTCATGCACAGCGTCCAGCGTTTCTAGCATTTGTTGCATGTGCGGTGCGAGGTTGTCATAGGCGAGTGCCATGTTAGCCCAAAGCGTATCGCCTCCCGTCTCGGGAACCGATTTGGCGTAGAGAATCGACATAAAGGGTGGTGATTCCCGAAAGGTCAGATCTTTGTGCCAATCGTTCGTATCAGGCGGTCGATTCTCATCATTCTCCAAAATCGTAATAGCAGGGATGCGCTCGTGGTTTTGATAAACCGGATGTGGAATATCAATTTCTCCAAACTGCTCACCGAGCGCAATATGTTGCTCGGGTGTTATTTGTTGATCCCTGAAAAAGACGACCTGGTGTGCCATCAACGCGTCATAGACGGCTTGTGCACCCTCAGGTGTAATGTTGCCTAAGTCGATATCGAGTTCGGCACCCAAGGCAGGTGTGAGACGCTCTATACGCACGCTTGCTTCCCCTCATATGGTCGACTGTTACTAGCGTCGCTCTCTTGTTTTATCCGCGTTTGTTATGGCCGCGAGCATAGACCCGAAATCAATCTTGGGGCAATGAAAAACGACCGGACTCCCGTGGTAATTTTCAACGCGCAATATCGTCCGTTAGAGGTCAGCAATTTAGGAAATGCTTGCGGTCTTTGACCGACGAGGTGTTAAGCGGCCGCTGGAGCGTCCCCCGGTGTTTTATGGGCGCTAACTGCCAGAACACCGCCTTCAGCATCGAGTTCTGCCGGCGTTAACTGATCTTCCTCGGCAATGTCGCCTGCGCGTGGATCTTGCTGCAGTGCCGCTGGCGCAGTGGCTGAGGTTGCGGCAACAAAGCTGCTTTGCTCTTGTGTTGCAACGGCTGTAGCGCCTTTTGGTTGCACTGCGATGAACGCGGCAAAGACCGCACAGGCAATTGCCATCAGGGTGAAGAGAATCTCTCCCTCGGCGGAGCGCATGGCCCAGCCGAAAATAAATGAACCGATAGCAGCGCCAACGGCATTCAACAAAAGAACCGATGAACCAATCATCACAAACTCGTCGCGCTCTGAGTTATCCGCAGCCTTTGCTAGTGAGACCGCGTAGAGCGAATTGCTTGCAGCACCGAAGGCGGCAGCACCAATAAGTAGCGATGTCGTATCGGTTGCTGTAGACAGATAGAGCGCGGTGAGGCTGCTCATGGCACACAGGAAGGTCAACACGTGCCGACGATCGATATGGTCTGAGGCAATACCGATAGGGTATTGGACCAAAGCGCCACCTAGGATGCTTACCGCAATGAACATAGGTGCAAACTCGGCATCGCCTGTGATACTGACGACGTGTACCGCGCCCAGTGTCCAAAAGGTGCCGATAACAACACCTGAGCCCAGGGCCCCCGCGAAGGCTGTGTGCGAGCGTCGGTAGAGCTTCATGAAGTCGATGCGTGTTGCTGGTACAGGCGCTGGCGCCAGAGAACTCGTAAGACTCACTGGAATGATGGCGCAACCGATAAGAATGGAGATGACGGCAAATACCTGTGCGGCGTCACCATAGGTAAGACCCAAGATGCCCTGGCCCGCGGCCATCGCACCTAACACGACCAATGTGTAGATCCCAAGAACACGACCGTGGCTACGCGAGTCTGCTTGGTCTGAAAGCCAACTCTCAACCACCGTGTAAGCGCCACACATGACAGCGCCCAGTAAGAAGCGCGCGAGAATCCACACCCAACCAGCGTCGGACATAGGAAGCACCTGAAAGCAGCATAGGAAAACCGCCATCAGCGTTGTGAAGCTACGGATGTGGCCGACCTTCGCAATGATGTGAGGTGTCACCAGTGCGCCAGAAATAAAACCAACGAAGTACGCGGAACCTGATAGGCCGATGACTGTTTGAGACAGACCGATCTCACTCGCCATCAGGGGCAAGAAAGTCATATGCAGACCATGTCCCGTTAGCAAAAACGCGGTGGTCAACAATAGTGAGAATACAGATCGAACGCAGCTCATTTCGCTCGGCCAAGGTCAATTTCGGAGCGCGCATTCTCTTCATTTTTTGTTACCGCGCAAGCGTTCTTGTTTGTGAATTTTACGCTTAACGTCAGCTGTGAATTTTTACTCGTTTAGAGTGCAAAGTAATTTCCGATATTTGGCTTCAAATGGTCGTTTCAGAGCGATTTGATGCCGTTATTTTTGGCGGTCAGTAATGTTGAATTTCGAGCCTAAAGAGGAGCGCCCCTGATGTGTGAAATGGCCTCAAATCTCGTTAGCTGTCGCGTGTTTCTTGTGTGCCTGTATAACTCGTTTCTTGGGGCAAGAAGGACTTAACAACGAACTGGGGTTCACGGGTTAATTTGGGAAGAAACGATTTCCCTAACTTTGTGGTGAAAAAAACTTTCCGATAGAAGCCTGTTGAAGTAGGTTTTGTCGTGAAGCGTTTAGGCCTGAGGGCTTCTAATTCGCCGGACAAGACAAAAACGAACACTCAAAAATAACGCTAGTAGATCTGTGTTCCTGCCAAAAGCCGTGATCGGTAGGGGCAATATCGCCGCAGGAGGCGATGCGCTATGAACTCACTCACCTCATCGCTCGAGCGCACACTGACACCAGACTTTTACGACTACGACCATCAACCGCTTTCGTCTGCCGTTTGCGAGGGTGATTTTGTGCACGTCTTCTGGTCGGACGACATGAAGCTCGCCTGTCATCGCTTTTGGCTAAAGGAGAACGCGGTTGGTCAAGGCGGCATCGATCTCGCGACGCGCGAGTGCATTCTCGACCCTGCGGAATTGACGGACGATATTGAAGTGAAGTCGGCCGTGGTGGATAACGATGGCGACTTGATTGTTGAGTGGGGTCATGACGGTCAGCGATCGATTTACCACTCGGGTTGGTTGCGCCATGTTGCTGAAAATAACCATCTGCCCAGTAGCTGGTTGCCAGAGGCGCAGTCGTGGACGACAGATTCGATCGGTGAAGTGCCTCGCGTTGAAGGCTCTGCTGCCTTAGAGAGCGACGAAGCCATCCTCGCACTGCTTAACAATCTGATGGTTTACGGCGTTTGTGTTCTGGAAAATTCGCCAACACACGAAGGGTATCTACTCGAGCTCGCTGAGCACATTGGACCTGTGCGCGACAGTAACTTTGGTCGTATCTGGGATGTGCGTGCTGACATCAATCTGGCAGGAGATGCTGCAACCAATACAACAGCGAATACGGGGCTCCGTTTGGGACCGCATTCTGATCTCCCGACGCGTGAGGTCCCACCAGGTTTTCAGTTCTTGCATTGCTTAATCAACGATGCCGACGGGGGCGAGTCTACGCTGACCGATGGCGCGGCCCTGGTCGAAGCACTCGAGCGAGATTATCCGGAGGAATTTGAGCTTCTCTACACACGGCACTGGATTTTCTTTAACCGTGGCCCGGGTATCGACCACCGCTGGTCTGCACCGATTATTGATTACCTGCCCGGCTCTGATACCCCGACGATTCGAGCTTTCTACCCGGTGCGTGCGTTCCCGGCGATGGCAAACGAGGACGTGGGGCGCTGTTACGACGCGCTTCGTTTGTTCCATAAAATGGCGGATCAGCCTGAGTTCGAGCTGAAGTTCCGACTTAAGGCGGGTGACATCATGTGTTTCGATAATCGCCGTGTACTCCATGGGCGCGATGCGTTTACAGGGTCAGGTAAGCGACACTTGCAGGGTATTTATATCGACCGCGATGAAATCATGTCGCGTGGACGTGCGCTTAACCGCGCGGCGCGGAGCAATGCGTCGTAATAGATAAGTCGTAAAAGATAAAGAGTGCACTGGTAGGCTGCACGAACGATAAAAAAGGGAGGTCGCTATGCCACTGGCCATGCGCAAAAAAGTATTCATCACTGCCGCACTCACGGGCTCAGGCGGCACTCAAGATCGCAGCGATAAAGTGCCGCGCAGTCCTGAGCAGATCGCCAACGACGCCATCGAGGCAGCAAAGGCCGGCGCCGCTGTTGTGCACTGTCATGTGCGCGACCCTGAGACGGGTGCGGCCTCGCGTGATGTTCACCTCTATAAAGAGGTGGTCGAGCGCATTCGTGCTTCCGAGACCGATGTAGTGGTAAACCTCACTGCCGGCATGGGGGGGGACTTGGTCTTTGGTCCGCCTGATGCACCGTTGCCTCTGCAGGACGCAGGCACCGATATGGTGTCGGCAGCTGAGCGTGTCGAGCACCTCGAAGTTTGCCGACCCGAGATCGCTACTTTGGACTGCGGCACTATGAACTTCGCCGAGGCCGACTACGTGATGACGAATACACCTGGGATGCTCCGGGATATGGCGCGGCGCATGACTGATCTTGGTATTCAAATCGAGATCGAGGCCTTTGATACCGGGCACCTTTGGTTTGCAAAGCAGTTGGTCGAGGAGGGGGCTATCAAGGATCCTGTAATGGTTCAGCTGTGCATGGGCATACCATGGGGTGCACCTGATGACATGAATACCTTTATGGCTATGGTCAACAACGTACCGAGTAACTGGGTGCACTCTGCGTTCAGCATTGGTAAGAATCAAATGCCTTTCGTGGCCGCAGCCGTGCTGTCGGGCGGCAACGTGCGCGTGGGTTTGGAGGACAATCTCTGGCTCGAGCGTGGGCGTCTGGCGTCAAACGCTGAGCTCGTTGAAAAGGCCGCAGGCATTATCACGGCGATGGGTGTGGAGATCATGACACCAGCCGACGTCCGTGCCGAACTCAATCTAGTGAAGCGAGACCCTGTTTAATGGCGAATACGCGAAAAACGGCTGCCATCATTGGTGGCGGTGTCATCGGCTCAGGCTGGGCGACACGGTTTTTACTGAACGGTTGGGATGTCCGTTTCTTTGACCCGAGTGAAGACGCCGAGCGCGTATTGCACGCGGTTATCGAGCGAGGGCGTGAGGCAATGCCAGCGCTTTGCGATGTTGTGCCCGAAGAGGGAACGCTAACGATTGTCAACTCAACAGCCGATGCCGTTACTGGTGCCAGTTACATTCAAGAATCGACGCCTGAACGCATCGAAGTAAAGCGTGC
>CAJXZI010000153.1 GCA_913063005.1 uncultured Halieaceae bacterium
GGATGGAAAACCACCGACTCATCGATCCGGTTGATGAACTCTGGCCGGAAATTCTCAGCAACAGCACCCATGACTTCGCGCTTCATATCGTCATAGTCATCATCCGCCATATCCTGAATGATGTCGGAACCTAGGTTAGAGGTCATCACGATTACGGTATTTCGGAAATCCACCGTGCGGCCCTGGCCGTCGGTAAGCCGCCCATCATCGAGTACTTGCAACAGGATGTTGAAGACATCGGGATGCGCCTTCTCAATCTCATCGAGCAACAGCACCGAGTACGGACGCCGCCTCACAGCTTCGGTGAGATAACCACCCTCCTCGTACCCCACATACCCAGGTGGTGCACCAATCAACCGAGCGACCGAGTGCTTTTCCATAAATTCAGACATGTCGATACGGACCATCGACTGATCAGAGTCAAACAAAAACTCCGCTAGGGACTTGCACAGCTCTGTCTTACCTACACCTGTGGGTCCCAAGAAGAGGAACGAGCCGTTAGGACGTTTAGGATCCGACAGACCCGCGCGCGACCGTCGGATGGCATTTGCCACCACAGTGACCGCTTCATCCTGCCCAACTACTCGCTCCTTGAGCGATGCCTCCATGCGCAGCAGACGACTGCGATCACCCTCGAGCATTTTCGACACAGGGATGCCCGTCCACCGCGATACAACCTCAGCAACTTCATCCTCGGTCACCCGTGATCGGAGCAGTGTGGGCTCGGGCTGATCTGCGCCCTCGGCGGCCTCTAAACGCTTTTCAAGCTCGGGAATAATGCCGTACTGAATCTCTGACATGCGCGCCAAATCACCCGTGCGATGCGCCGCTTCAAGGTCTTGCTTGGCCTGCTCAATATCGCTTTTGATTTGAGCCGAACCCTGCACCACGGCTTTTTCAGCCGTCCAAACCTCCTCGAGGTCAGCAAACTCACGCTGCACCTGATCAATCTGCTCATCGAGCAACTCAACCTGCTTAATCGCCGCCTCAGTGGTGTCTTTCTTAACGGCCTCGCGCTCAATTTTGAGCTGAATAAGGCGCCGCTCTAATTTGTCCATCGACTCTGGCTTTGAGTCGATTTCCATTCGAATACGACTTGCTGCCTCATCAATCAGATCGATTGCCTTGTCGGGGAGCTGACGATCGGTGATGTAACGCTGACTCAGTCGTGCCGCTGCAATGATGGCGCTATCAGTAATAGCCACTGAGTGATGTACTTCGTAGCGCTCTTTCAGTCCGCGAAGAATCGCAATCGTGTCTTCCTCGTTAGGCTCATCCACCAAGACGCGCTGGAACCGGCGTTCGAGCGCCGCGTCCTTTTCGACGTACTGCCGATATTCGTCGAGCGTAGTGGCGCCGACGCAATGTAGCTCGCCGCGCGCCAAGGCGGGTTTCAGCATATTGCCGGCGTCCATGGAGCCCTCAGCTTTACCCGCGCCCACCATCGTATGCAGTTCGTCTATGAACAAGATCACGCGGCCGTCCTCCTTACCAAGCTCATTGAGCACAGCCTTCAAACGTTCTTCAAAATCACCCCGAAACTTTGCGCCTGCAAGTAGCGAGCCTAAATCCAAGGCAAGAATCCGCTTACCTTTAAGACCCTCGGGCACTTCACCATTAACAACACGCTGTGCTAGCCCCTCGATAATAGCTGTCTTACCAACGCCCGGTTCACCGATCAAAACAGGGTTGTTTTTGGTGCGGCGCTGCAAAACCTGAATCGTCCGACGTATCTCATCATCGCGCCCAATCACGGGGTCGAGCTCGCCAGCCTCAGCACGCGCTGTGAGGTCAACCGTGTACTTCTCGAGCGCCTGACGCTGCTCTTCCGCGTCTGCCGATTGAACGCCCGCACCGCCGCGAACATCATCTATCGCTTTTTTAAGTGCCTCCTCGGTGAGCCCCGCGTCCTTGATTAACGCCGATAACGGTGAGCTTTTTTCCGCCATGGCAAGGAGCACAACGTCGCTCGAAATGTAGGCGTCACCACGCTCCTGTGACAGTTTGTCGGCACGGTTTAGCAAGCGACCCAGCGCCTGCGAGCCCTGAACATCACCTGTACTATCCGCCAGCCTAGCGACCTTGGAAAGCGCGGTTTCGACCCCTGATTTGAGTACCGAAATGTTAGCGTCGGCCTTTTGCAGCAAAGGTAAAATCGCGCTGCCTGATTGATTAATAAAGGCACTTAAAACGTGCGCAGGCTCGATCATCGAATGATCGCGTCCAACTGCGAGCGACTGGGCATCACCTAGTGCCTGCTGCAGCGGATTCGTCAATTTATCCATTCGCATATCTATCTCCTAACTAGCTCTCTCTAGAGCCCAAGTCGAGCGCGCCGTGCTGCTTAACAGCTTGGTAGACGCACCCAGATTCACTGTTAGAAATAGACATGGGATTTGTAAGGTTATTTTTCAAGGCTTCTTTTTCGGGCGCGGTTTTTGCGCGGGAGCCGCAGGCAAATCAGAGTAAGTACCTACTTAAGACGGCGTTTCACTCAAGGCAGCGATTCGCCCAATGAGGTTTCGTGGAAAGTAGCGATTCACTCATAGTAAATGACCGTTGCCATACGCCCCGTAACCCCGTCACGACGGTGGGAGTAAAAATGGTCAGGGTTTGAGAACGTGCACACTTCGCCGCCCAGGATATTCTCCGCGCGAAGCCCGAGAGCGAGAAGCTGACGCCCAGCAATCATATTGAGGTCGAGAAGGTATTTACCTTCCGCATTAGGTATCGACCGCACGGAGGCGTCAGTCTCAGCAAGATAAAATGCGGCCAACACGTCGCCACCCACCTCAAAGGCCATTGGTCCAATGGCTGGACCGAGCCATGCAACCAATTCCCCCGGAGACACTGGCAGGGCGTCGATAGCCTCTCGCAAGATATTACTTGCTAAGCCACGCCATCCCCCGTGCACTGCCGCTACGCATCGACCGTGAAGGTCTGCAAGCACGATCGGAAGACAGTCCGCCGTCATAACCGTGCAAGCAAACGCCTTGTCATCTGTCCATATCGCGTCAGCTTCGACCCCTTGCGTGTAGTCGGAGCGCGCGTTGAGCACCCGCGTACCATGCACCTGTTTCAGCCAGGTAATCGTTCGTTCAGGTGGAAGAAACGCTTGGAGAGTGGCGCGGTTTTGTTCTACGTGTCCCGCATCGTCGTCTACGTGATCGCCGACATTCAGCCCAGCATACCGCCCTACACTCGCGCCACCCTTTCGTGTCGTGCTGACGACCCGAACGCCGGGCACACCCAAATCGGGCTGTAGCCAGTTGGATGACGCTGAATCAGCTGCCAAAGCGATCCTCGCTGTCGAGAACTTCGAGTAGATTCACAAGATCACCTGGCAGATCTGTCTCAAATTCCATCCAATCGCCAGTGGCTGGATGCTCAAACTCGAGAGCCTGCGCGTGTAGGGCCTGCCGAGGGAAGCTTCGGAGGGTTGAAATCAGAAGTTCAGAAGCACCCGCCGGTATTCGCTGGCGCCCTCCGTAAACGGGGTCACCGATCAACGGCCATTTACGGTGAGCCATATGCACGCGTATTTGATGAGTTCTCCCCGTTTCCAAGTTCACTTGCAGTTGCGTGTAGTGCTTGAAACGGTGTGCAATGCGATAGTGCGTGACCGCAGGCTTCCCGTCTGCCACGACCGCCATCTTGGTGCGGGCGGTTGGATGACGATCAATGGGTGCGTCGATCTTGCCACCGCCCGTCAATGCACCCGTGCAGACTGCGCAATAGGTGCGAGACACCGTGCGCTCGGATAGCTGCGCAACTAGAGATTTGTGCGCAAGCGGCGACCGAGCGACAAACATGATGCCTGAGGTCTCTTTATCGAGACGATGGACAATGCCGCCTCTCGGCAAGGCGTCGAGCTCGGGTGCGTAGGCGAGTAATGCATTAACCAGCGTGCCATCGGCATGCCCCGCTGCTGGGTGCACAACAACGCCAGCGGGCTTGTTAATCACCAGGACATGCTCATCCTCGTAAAGCACATCGAGCGGCATCTCCTGAGGCTGCCAGTCAATAACGGGTTCATCGTCCACCTCGAGTCTGAGCGCAGCACCGGCTGCCGCTTTCTCCTTGGGCTTGACTTGCCTCCCATCTAGGGTCAACCGGCCCTCTTTGATCCATGTGGCGAGACGGTTTCTGGAGTAATCGGGGAACAACTCGGCTGCGACTTGGTCCAAACGCATACCGTGCTGCTGAACAGAGACTCGTGCAGTCAGGATGTTGTCGTCGGCATCACTCGTCGACATCCCTACCACCACGAATAAGAACCAAATGAAATGAGAGCTGTGATCAAAGTGAAACCGCGGGTTAGAATATGAAGTTACGATGCTATCAGATGGAAGCAACAGTAGTGACAAAGCCTGTAATTTTTGGGGGCAAATGGCTCATCACCCTACTCATCATGAGCTTTGGGTTATCGGGTTGTGCGCTATTTGACGGTGATGATGAGCTGGAGGTTGATCTGAACTCCGGTGAGCAACAGATGTACCGACGTGCTCAACGGTTTTTGGATACCTCAAACTTTGATCTTGCGATCAGTGCATTGCAGCAGCTCGAAAGCCGATATCCGTTTGGAAAGTACGCGGAGCAAGCCCAGCTCGAACTCATCTACGCGCATTATGGTGCTTACCAAAGCGAGGCAGCCATCGAGGCGGCGGATCGTTTTATTCGCCTTCATCCGCAGCATCCAAGTGTCGACTACGCCTATTACATGAAAGGCGTGTCAGCGTATGACATGAACAAGAATTTTTTCTCGTCACTGGTACCAAGTGATGACTCCAAACGCGATGTCAGTGGTGTGCGCGAGGCATTCGATGAATTCACGCAGTTGCTCACACGCTACCCGAACAGCCGATATGCACAAGACGCTCGCGCGCGCATGGTCTACATCCGCAACATGTTGGCGCGCCACGAGATTCACGTAGCAAACTACTACTTCAAGCGAGGCGCCTACATGGCAGCCCTCAAGCGCGGCCAAAACGTGGTCGAGAACATGCAGGAGACGACGGCCGTCGCCGATGGCTTAGCGGTGATGGCGCAAGCTTATATTCTGCTCGAGATGAGTGACTTAGCGATGGACTCCGTGCGTGTTCTTTGTGCCAACTACCCCGAGCACCCGAATGTCGACGCGGACTGCAACTTCAAAGGCGGTTACGATATCGAAGGCTTTGAGCGCTCATGGCTCAACGATGTGACCTTTGGACTCCTTGATCCGCCGACGGCGCCCCAGTTCGATTATCGGCCTGGCTTCGAGTCCTAACTTGAGTCAAGTGGTGTCGATCCAGCCACGAAAATACAGCGATTAAAGAACGCCGCGCGCCTTTAGATGCGCGTAAATAATCGCTCACGGCCTAGCGAGCAGCCTTAAAAACCAGTTAGAC
>CAJXZI010000154.1 GCA_913063005.1 uncultured Halieaceae bacterium
GCACGGCACCTTCAAGCACGGCACCTTCAAGCACGGCACCTTCAAGCACGGCACCGCAAAGCACGGTACTGCTGACATCGCAGGGCTACTTAAATCACGTGGCCAATCAAATCAAAGCGCCACTTTGGGCGAGGTGCCAAGACCTGCGCCATAAACCAGTGCGTTGAGCCAGATTCGTCCTACACCGCGCGTTGAGCCGCGGAAGTTGGGTTGGCCTGAGAACAGGATGACTTGGCCTTTGCCGACGCGCTCACGAGTCACATAGGCGGAGTTAGCAATCCGTGCAGCTGCTTCTGGCCAAATGAGCCCGCTCATTCGCACAGTTAGCGAATTCCCTGCAGGTACAGTGGACCAATTAATGCTCTGTGCCTCGTCGGCACCTGTGTCCTCGCTTAGCACACCCACACGAACAACCGCTTGCTGACGATCTTTTGTCATCAGCACTGGCTGATTCTCGTAAAGGAGTGGCAGCATCTCAGGTGTGCCAAAGCTCATCCAATGAAGCGTATCAACTTGTCCTGCGACCATGGCGCCTGAGGGCATAAAACGCTTCTGCCACGCCTCTCTTCGCTTTAGTTCATCCGCCGACAAAGCCTTCGCTCCGTGGTCCCATGGATAATGGATTACGCTACTTATGGTGTGGGCACTGACAGCCGCCATGTCGAGTTGATCACTCGTTGAGAGGCGCTCGCGTTGTAACGCGATGTCGTAGTCCTGCGCGCTATCGAGTGCCTCACCGATAGACCGCACCTGCCCGATACCGCTATCGCGCGCTAGTTGAGCCGCACTGTTGTCGTGCGCGATTAGTGTGCCACCTTGCTTGACCCAGTCCTTAAGCGCGCTTGTTTCGGCACTGCTCATCGGGCGATAACCGTTGGGTATCACAATAGTGTTGTAGCGCCTCAGATCTGCGCGTGACAAGTAGGCGGTATCAATCTGGCTGTGGCGAATACCGAGGTGAGTGTCGATGGCCCACCAGCTCGAGCCGACGTCATAACTGCTAAAACCCTGCTGACTGAGAATGGCGATTTGTGGACGTGATAGCAGCCGGAAGTGGGCCCCACCCCAATCAGGTAAATCGCCAGCGCCGTAACCTGAGCCTACGGAGACTACGTCCACGTCGAGTGTTTCAGCCTCAGCGCGAATAAGAGCAACCATATCGTCACGCTTTGGGTTATCCATTGCCGTTGCAAACACGGTTCCGCGTGGCAATGCCTGGTCTGATAGCACAGTTGCTTTGTCGATAATTCTGACGTTGACCCCTTGTTCCATAAGGCGCGCTGCAAAAGCGACCGAGCGGTCGTCTTCACCACTCACTGCCCAGGCGAGTGCGGACTCATCGATAGATTGATTGGCCTTGTGCGACTTCCAAGGCGACAGACCTTTGGATAAGTGCTGTGGCACGGTGATAGAAGGAAGGCCGTACATCATGCTGAAATTCCACGCCGTTGTGTCGTACATCAGCGAAGACCCATCCCGCAAGGTGCGTTGCCGCTCTTCAATGAGGACCGATTTTTTTACGTCGGCGTCGAACTCCAATATCGCTGCGACCAAGGGGGCGTCAGGTTGGCGATTGGGAATGATCAGGCTGCCCGCCGGGATTTCAACATTCTGAGTCTCTTCACCGAGCAGCGTGGTCGCTGAGGAAACCGTGATCGACTTGTCGTTTGTATAAAGCTCGATGCCCTGAGCCTCTAACCGTTCAACCAGCGCGTTCATGCGGCCGTGATTATCGTTGGCCAAGAAAACATAGCTTCGATTCCCGAATTTACTTTTTGAGGAGACGTTGTACTTTCTGCCGTCCCAGTAATCGCGATACATGGCTTGTGAGTGCGTTGCGAGTGACTCAAGATTCGCCATCGTGCTCACGAATTGATGGTGCACTGATTCCATGTAGGTCTGAACTGTGCCCTCGGGCCGACGCACGCCATCTTCTGCCATACGCGACTGCTCGTAGAGAATGTGCATGCTGCCCCGATACTCAGCGTAGTTTGAATAACCGGGATACCAGTTCTCAAACCACTCACCGGTGAAGTAACGCCAAGATCGATCATCAAAGGCGGCTCCTTGCTCTTCGGAGAACACGCGCGCCCACTTCTGCAGATCTTTATCGATGTTGGTGTTGAGAGGCTGCCGGGGCGGACCCATAAGGAACGTGCTCTGTGCGCCCATCTCGTGGCCATCGATAATCAGCTGTGGCCGCCACGTGTTGATCAGCGCAACCCGGCCTTGGGTTTCAGGCTGCGTAAGTAAGTAGAAATCGCGGTTGAGATCAAAGAAATAGTGGTTGGTGCGACCAAAAGGCCAGTCGCCAGTGTGGAGAAGGGACTGATCGTCAACGTTGGGTGCGGTGCCGCGATACTGCTCGAGTGACTTGGCAAAGCGCGCGCGCCCATCCGGGTTCATCATCGGGTCGATAACGACAATCATATTATCGAGCATCGCCGCGACATCGTTGTCCGTGCTGGCTATAAGGTGATAAATGCTCGCCAGTGCCGCATCGGCGCCCGACGTCTCATTGCCATGAATCGAGTAAGCCATCCACGCTACAGCGGGAAGTGACTCGATTAGGGTATTCGCCTCGTCATCGCCTATCTTTCGCGCATCGGAGAGACGCGTAATCTGAGCTTTAATTTCGTCGAGACGCGCTAGGTTCTTGGGGGATGATATGAAGACTGCGAACAATGGCCTGCCTTCGTGAGTGCGCGCATATTCAATAACCTTTAGTCGATCCGACTGCTCTTGCCATGCAGCAATAGCGGCACTGATTTGAGCGGGGTTGGCCACTCGCTGGCCCGCCTCAAAGCCCAGAAAAACCTCAGGGTTGGCGATTGATTCCGCGTAATTGCCCTCAAGAATCTGTCCGCCATAGACCAGGTCGGAGTCGGCCGTTGGCTTCATCAGCAGTCCCGCAAGGGCACCCTGAGCCATCATTACTGTACCTAGAGCAAGCATCAGTTTTCTAATCATCAACATCGTTATTCGTTCCCTCATGTCATCGGCGCACATAGACTGACCGCAGGCTTGATTGTGTCAGCGTTGCGGTAGGATGCGCGGTAAGTGTTTTATCATGCCGTGCCAATGCGGTATTGGAAATAGCGTCGCGGTGTAAACGGCTGTCATGTCTAATGGTGTGGCAGAGAAAAACCGCAGCAGAGAATTAGTGTGCCGGATAGGCGCGTACGGTTGAGAGAACAGGCAAGGAAGTGAGTGGGAATAAAAATGCGATTATCAGACTGCCATAACTTTGCTGACTTCAGACGGCTCGCTAAAAAACGGCTGCCCGGCCCGATCTTCCACTACATCGACGGTGCGGCCGATGATGAGGTTACCTATCGCCGCAACACCGAGGCTTACGAGACGGTCGACTTAGTCCCTAATGTTTTAAACGGGGTTGATGCGGTGGACATGTCGGTAGAGGTCATGGGACAGAAGCTTGATATGCCGCTTTACTGTGCGCCTACGGCGCTTCAAAGACTGTTCCATCACGACGGTGAGCGCGCAGTAGGACGTGCAGCTACCAAGTTTGGCACGATGTTTGGTGTCTCCTCCCTAGCGACCGTCACGGTTGAGGAGATTGCCGAGCTCGCACCTGGGCCTAAGATGTTCCAGTTTTATTTTCACAAAGACCGCGGTTTGAATGATGCATTGCTCGAACGTGCGCGCGCCGCAAAATTTAATGTGATGGCACTGACTGTGGATACCATCACGGGTGGTAACCGCGAGCGTGATTTGCGCACCGGTTTTACCTCGCCGCCAAAACTCAATCTGCAGTCAGCATGGAGTTTTGCAACCCACCCCGCCTGGGCGTGGAATTTCTTTACCAAGGAGAAGTTCGATATGCCGCATCTGTCAGGGCACGTGGATCAGGGAACCAACGTTGCCGTCTCGGTGGGCGAGTATTTTTCAAGCATGCTCGATCCAACGATGTCGTGGAAGGATGCGGAAAAGCTGTGCGCGCAATGGAATGGTGAGTTTGCGCTAAAAGGCATCATGTCGGTCGAAGACGCAAAGCGCGCCGTTGATATCGGTTGTACGGGCATCATGGTCTCCAATCATGGCGGACGTCAGCTCGATGGATCCCGCGCACCTTTCGATCAGCTCGCCGAAATTTGCGACGCGGTGGGCGATAGAATTGACGTTATTTGCGAGGGCGGCATCCAGCGTGGCACACATGTTTTGAAGGCGCTTTCTGTTGGTGCCAAAGCAGTGTCGGGTGGACGGCTTTATCTGTATGCCTTGGCTGCGGCTGGCCAGCCGGGCGTTGAGCGTGCACTGGGGAATCTTCGTACGGAGATCGAGCGTGATATGCGGCTAATGGGCGTTAAACACGTCAGCGAACTTGGCCGAGACAACCTGCGCTATCGCTAGTGCCTTTTTCAGGATGGGCAGAAGGTCGCTGACCAAAAGTCGCTGACCAAAAAAAGCCACGCGAAATACTACTGGAAACGCTGACTAAGGCAGTACCGCCGAAGGCGTCGCAAAGGGCACTGAAGAATATGGAGAAAATAGCTCGGGTAAAGGTGCAGATAGCAGTGCGGAGCGGGCGATGAATGTTTTTGAAGTTAACCAACGCGCTTGGGATCAGCTCGTCGCGTCGGGTAATCGGTGGACGGTGCCCGTCACCGCAGAGGACATTGCTAAGGCTCGAGCGGGAAACTGGCGGTTGGTGCTGACGCCATCGCTACCCGTACCCGAGGCTTGGTTTCCAAAGCTCCAGGGCTGTCGTGTGCTTTGCCTCGCTTCAGGGGGTGGTCAGCAAGGCCCTATACTCGCTGCGGCAGGGGCGGAGGTTACGGTTTTTGACGCCTCAGAAAGGCAGCTCGCGCAGGATCGGTTAGTCGCTGAGCGAGACGGACTTTCTCTCACTACCGTGCAGGGCGACATGGCGGACTTGTCGTGTTTTGACGACGAGACTTTCGATTTTATTTTCCATCCCTGCTCCAACTGTTTTGCAGAATCGATTAAACCTGTTTGGCAGGAGTCGTATCGCGTCTTGCGCCCTGGTGGTTCGATTATCAGCGGCTTCGTGAAGCCCGTTCACGGTCTGTTTGACCCAGAGCTCGATAAGCAGGGGGTCTTTCAGCTTAAGTTCCAAATGCCGCACTCGGACTTAAAGGTCAGCGAAGCCGACCGCGCCGAGTGGTTTGGTGCGGACGCCCCGATCGAGTTTGTGCATTCGTTAGATGATCAGTTAGGCGGGCAACTCGAGGCTGGGTTTTTGATTGCAGGCTTTTACGAGGATGACTGGGGAGGCGATGAGCCCATAGATCAGTTCATCAAGAGTTTTATCGCTGTAAGGTCGATCAAGCCTGAAGGTTAATATCTCGAGCGAAAAATAAGGCCCGATGAAGCGCTTTGCAGGACGAAACGCT
>CAJXZI010000155.1 GCA_913063005.1 uncultured Halieaceae bacterium
CCAACCCCAAGGTCTGAGCCTCTGCAAGATCATCGCGCGAGCGCCCCATTAAGCGTTTGGCTGATACAACCGTATTTTTTGGATCTGTGCTGACAGTGGCCTTTGCCTCGTACCCGACCACCACCTTCTCGGAGAAGTGAACGACCGAGGGAAGTAAAACGTTACCTTCACCATCGGGAATAACATTGACACCAGCTGGTGTTTTGACCGCGACCAAACTATTCGTCGTGCCTAGGTCGATGCCAAGCCCACGCTTGCGCTCTCGCTGAACTGACTGCCCGCTATCGGGTTCTGAAATTTGCAATAACAAAGCGCTTATCCTCTATGATCGCGCACGCGCTAACTCGTCGCTGAGCTTTTGCTGAAAGTGAAACTCAACCCACGCAGCAGACGCTGCTGCAATATCACCCGCCTCGTAGCACTGGATAAACTTTTCTTGAGTACTGACATATGCCGCCTCAATCTCAGATGTAAGCTCGGCTGCGTCGGCTGCAGTCAGAGCGTTATATTCCTGCACCCTCTCTCGCAACATCATTTGCTCGAACAAAAACTCAGGCGCCGCCGGCTGGCGCTCCAGCTCGGGCAAATCAATACCTGAGAGTTGCAGTAGGTGACCAGCACGACTCACCGGCTGCTTTAACACGTTAAAGGCCTCATTGATGTCAGCAGCGCGCTTTGCTGCTGCTCGCTGCTCAAACGCTGGAGCCGCGGTAAATCGATCAGGGTGACATATCGTCATCAACTGCTCGTAGCGATGCTCGAGCGCCGCAAGATCAATAGTAAATGCGGGTTCGAGATCAAATGACGAGAAATAATTGGCCACGAGACCTCGCTTTGAAACTGTCTATTTTCAACGCTATTGGTTGGGGCTAAACAGTGAAACTCTCACCGCAGCCGCATTCGCCAGCAACATTCGGATTCCGAAACTCGAGGCCCTCGTTGAGTCCTTCACGCGCGAAATCAACGATCGTGCCATCCAGATAGACCAAGCTCTTGGGATCGACAAAAACACGCACGCCATCGGTTTCAAAAACCGTATCGGTAGGGTCTTTGTCGTCTACAAACTCAAGCACATAGGCGAGCCCCGAGCATCCTGAGGTCTTAACCCCAATACGAATACCTTCGCCTCGGCCACGAGCGGCAAGCTGTTTGCCAACGTGTTCAGCGGCTGCGGATGTGACGCTAATCGCCATTATGAGCCCCGCTTGTCTCGGAAGTTCTTAACCGCAGCCTTGATCGCGTCCTCTGCAAGCACTGAGCAGTGGATTTTGACGGGAGGCAACGCAAGTTCCTGCGCAATCTCCGTGTTTTTAATCGCTTCAGCTTCCTCGAGTTTCTTCCCTTTTACCCACTCAGTCAGAAGTGAGCTCGAAGCAATGGCTGAGCCACAACCATATGTCTTGAACTTGGCGTCCTCGATGACACCTTCATCGTTGACTTGGATCTGCAACCGCATAACGTCGCCACAGGCAGGTGCGCCTACCATACCAGTGCCTACACTGTCGCTGTCTGCGTCCAGTTTCCCTACGTTGCGAGGGTTTTCATAGTGATCGATTACTTTTTCGCTGTAAGCCATAACCTACTCCTTTAAGCGCGAACTACTGATTAGTGCGCTGCCCATTCAATGGTGTTGAGATCAATGCCGTCTTGGTACATATCCCAAAGCGGCGAGAGCTCACGTAATTTGTCGACGGCGTGCCGCACGCTCTGTGCGGCCTGATCAACATCTTCTTCTGTGGTAAATCGTCCAAAACTAAAGCGCAGCGAACTGTGAGCCAGCTCATCGTTAAGTCCGAGAGCTCTAAGCACATACGAGGGCTCGAGGCTTGCAGAGGTGCAGGCCGAACCACTGGAAATCGCGAGATCCTTGAGGGACATGAGTAGCGACTCACCCTCAACGAATGCAAAACTCACGTTGAGAGCGCCCGGTAAACGGTGATCGCGCGAGCCGTTCATGTGGACTTCAGGGATGTCATTGATCGCATCCCAAAATCGCTGGCGAAGACCTTTCAGACGATCGCCCTCCGCCTGCATTTCCTCGTTTGCGATACGCGCCGCCTCACCAAGACCGACGATTTGGTGGGTTGCAAGTGTACCCGAGCGCATACCTCGCTCGTGACCGCCTCCGTGCATTTGCGCCTCAATACGTACGCGAGGCTTACGACGCACGTAGAGCGCACCAATACCTTTTGGACCGTACATTTTGTGCGCCGAAATCGAGAGGAGATCGACTTTCATTGTCTCCATATCAAGCGGCAGCTTACCTGTGCTTTGCGCCGCATCGACGTGATAGATCACACCGCGCTCACGGCATACCTCACCAATGCCAGCAATATCGTTGACCACGCCGATTTCGTTGTTAGCGTGCATGACACTCACTACCGATGTGTCCTCGCGCATCGCTGATGCAATCATTTCGGGTGTTGTGAGGCCATCTTCGTTTGGCTCTAGATACGTGACATCAAAACCCTCGCGCTCAAGCTGCCGGCAGGTATCCAGCACAGCTTTATGCTCAATTTTAGATGTGATGATGTGCTTACCTTTACGCTGGTAGAAGTTTGCAGCCCCCTTAATCGCAAGGTTGTCAGACTCTGTTGCCCCTGAAGTCCAAACGATTTCGCGCGGGTCGGCATTGATGAGTTCTGCAACCTGACAGCGCGCGTTCTCGATAGCTTCCTCTGCCTTCCAGCCGTACTGGTGCGATCGAGAAGCTGGGTTCCCAAAAACACCGTCCATCGACAAACACTTTGTCATCGCTTCTACGACACGCGGATCAACGGGTGTGGTTGACAGGTAGTCTAGGTAAATAGGCACGTTAATCGTCTCAGCCTTCCCCATAATGCTCTTTTCCTCAGACGCTTAGGTCTATTGGTCTCTGATGGTCAATGGCTGCGCGTCAACAATGCCCGCCATATAACTACTTGCTCTAAATCCACCTCGCTTAACGAGGTCCTCTAAACTGATGCCGCTCAAAAAGCCGTGGATCTGATCCGACAGGTCCTGCCAAAGATGATGGGTTAAACACACCTCACCGTGGTTACAATCGCCTCTTCCCTGACAGTTGGTCGCATCAATCGACTCATCAACCGCATCGATGATTTGCGCGACAAAAATGGTCTCAAAGCCCCGGGCCAACTGATAACCACCGCCGGGGCCTCTGATGCTACGAACCAAATCTTCCCTGCGTAATTTTGAAAACAACTGCTCGAGGTAGGACAGCGAGATCTCTTGCCGCTGTGAGATATCGGCAAGCGTAATGGGCTGCGTGTCGCCATGAATGGCGAGATCAAGCATTGCTGTCACCGCGTAGCGGCCCCGAGTGGTCAGTTTCATTCGTTTCGCATGACGCTCTTACGTAATACCCGACTAGTTTAGTCAAGAATTATCTGCGCTACCAGCAGAACTGCTTATTTCGTGCGATTTTCCCGAATTACCCGCCTTGTTTCCTTCAAAATACCGCGCAGTATTTGCACTTCCATATCATCAAGACGCACCCGGCTATACAGTCGGCGTAACCGCGTCATTAACTGTCGCGGCGCTGCAGGGTTGAGAAACTCAAGCTCAACCAGAGTCTCTTCAAGATGCTCGTAGAAATATTCCATATCCTGCGAGGTCGCGAAGGGGTTCTCCCAATGCGAATCCTCCTCGGGTGGTAGCGCCCCCTCAAGCTCGGCCATACGAATCTCGTAGCAAACGATTTGAACCGCCATAGACAGATTCAAAGACTCGTAATCAGGGTGGGTTGGTATGTGGCAATGCAGATTGCATCGCCGCAATTCTTCATTATTTAAGCCGCTATCCTCGCGACCAAAGAGAATCGATACCTTCTCGTTTACTGAACGCTCAACAATACGGCCCGCCGTCAAGCGAGCGTCTTGCACTGGCCAAGGGATCCGCCGTTCACGCGCACTGGTGCCTACAACGAACTGGCTGTCCCCTATTGCGTCATCGAGTGAATGGACAACACGAGCACGCTGGATAATGTCTACCGCGGATGCTGCACGCCACTCCGCCTCAGGATCGGGAAATTTTCGAGGGTCGACCAAAACAAGCTGATGAAGACCCATATTTTTCATTGCTCTGGCGACAGCACCGATGTTGCCAGGGTGCGAAGGATTGACCAATACGACTTGGATGTTGTCAGAATTCATGGAACTACCCGTAATAATGCGCGGCGAGTGTACCAAAACCTGACGGCAGCGCGCGCTTCTTGCTATGATCGCGCCCCCACGAACGCCCGGACACAATCATGGAACCAATGGTCAACATCGCGCTCCGCGCAGCAAGAAAAGCAGGCAATCTGATTGTCCGAGCGTCCGATGACCTCAGCCGTTTGCGTTTTGAAGCAAAAGGTAAGGCTGACTTCGTGACTGAAGTGGACCTGGCCGCCGAGCGGGATCTGATCTACAACCTTCAGAGCACCTACCCAGACCACGCTTTTATCTGCGAAGAAAGTGGGCGGACAGGACCTGATGATGCGGAACATGTCTGGGTCATCGACCCGCTCGATGGGACCAGTAATTTCATGCGAGGTATACCCCATTACGCCATCAGCATGGCGTGCATAAAAGGCGGAAAGCTCGAACACGCCGTGATTGTCGATCCCGTCAAGCAGGAAGAATTTACTGCATCGCGCGGCAGAGGCGCTCAACTGAACGGCAGACGCATCCGCGTTTCGGATCGAAGCGATATGCGAGAATGTCTCTTTGGCACCGGTGCGCCGTGGCTGGGTAACTGCGATGATCGGATGGATTGGTATGTTCAAGGCTTGGCAAAGGTTGCGGGAAGCTCAATGGGTATCAGACGCGCCGGTGCAGCGGCACTAGACCTTGCCTACGTAGCAGCCGGTCGACTCGACGGGTTTTGGGAAGCAGGCCTCAAACCCTGGGATATTGCAGCAGGCACTTTGTTGATTCGCGAATCAGGGGGTCTGGTTACAAACTTCCAGGGCAGTGATGACGTTCTTGGGGGCAAGGGCGATGTCGTCTGCGCCAATCCAAAGCTACTCAAACAGCTCGCGGCGGCTATTCGCTAGATAAACACAGATAGACAAAAACAGGAGCACCGGGCCTACTGACCACGGCCGATGCCCTCCCTCGGGAACTTTCATCGGGCTTTGGGCTTTGGGCTTTGGGCTTTGGGCTTTGGGCTTTGGGCTTTGGGCTTTGGCAGCCATGATTTACCGGAGCCCCGACTAACATTCCCCACTATCGAAATCGAACGCTTTGCTGACTGGGCCGCAGTAAATACCACCGTCTTCGAAGACCTCTTCGGCTCTCCGGTGGCTATCCAATAGGTTTCTGGGGGTTACAAACGCGAT
>CAJXZI010000156.1 GCA_913063005.1 uncultured Halieaceae bacterium
CTTCGAGGTCAGCGCGATCAGCGTAACAAGGGCTGTCACCCAGGCGAACCTCAACATTCTCATTCACCCCCTATCCAACATGAAAGACCAATATGAAAGACATGTAGGCCCAAGCGGCCAGTTTGTGCATAATCGAGAACCTATCTCGAGAGTGCAAGGGTAGTTTTGCCGGTGTTGTACCAACGTCGCATACCAGATAATCAGATTGTTTCTGCAAAGCTTGAGTTGCAATTGCGAGGCGGGCGCTAAGCAGGCGTTGGTACGCAGTTGCTCGGTATTTTGAGTTTGGGCGTTGCGACATTTTATGCGGTTGAACCTCTGTATTCAGTCAGTTGGGCGGTTTCTCTGCTTGTTCTAAATCTTTGGTGGTCGCAACGAATTAATCAAACACTCCTGACCAATCGTCATTTCTCCAAGCGCCCAACGGTATTAAACGAGCTAATTGCTTATTCAGTCCTAACCGGTGCTATTTGGTCGGCAACGCTTATCGCTCTCGATTCTTACTTATCTGATTTGGTTTTTTATCTCTGCGTTATGTGCGTTGCCATCATTACGGTGGTCAATATTGCGGTGTCAGTGGTGATCAGAAGCGCCTACCTTGCGCAGCTCGTATTCTCTCTCGGAGTGATCGCTATGTGGCTTGCTTGGCATGCCGATCAGCGGCCGTTCAATGCAGGGTTTGCAGCGTTGCTCCTTGCACTCATGGTGTTTTTGATTATTACCAGCGAATGGATGAGCAAGTCCTTCTCCGAAATGGTCGAGACGAGTTTGGAAAGAGCAGCAATGAGTAAGGACTTATCATCGTTGACTGATAGCCTGAAGACTCGGAATCTGCAGCTGCAAGACGCTCGGAAGCAATTAGCGGAACAGGCGACAATCGACGAAATGACCGGACTACGTAACCGTCGAGGCGTTAATATCATCATTAGCGACGAGCTCGGTAGGATGAAGCGTGCCCAGTTGCCGGTAGCCCTCATCGTTCTGGATGTTGACCACTTTAAAGCTTACAACGACAACTACGGCCACCCTGCGGGAGATCAAGTGCTTCAGCGTATTGCTAACGTCATGCTTGAAATGACCAATCGCGGTGGTGAGTTCGCAGCCAGAATGGGCGGGGAAGAATTCGCCATGTTTTTCCCGGGTATGAAACTTAGTGCCGCACTTGAGGTTGCTGAACGGGTTCGGGAAGGTGTGCTAGGGCTGAGAATTCCCCATGAAAAATCACCGACTGCGGAATTTGTCACTGTGTCTGTTGGCGTGGTTTCATGCGTGCCCGAGTGGGAGCTTGAATTTGATCAGCTTTTGCAGGCGGCTGACGTTGCACTGTATGAGAGCAAAACCTCGGGGCGAAATCGAATTGCGGTTGGTGAACTCCCTGCGCAACGGGAATCTGATCTCGGTGAATGAGCTGACTAAAGAACGCGGGCCGTTGGCTAATTTGAGCGGCGCAATGCAGCTAAACGCAACAAAATAATACCTAAGCACGTATCGTGTTCGTATCAAAAAAACGGCAGCCAACGAGTCTCGAAACCTATGATTTGGAGGCTCTTTGCTAACGAGAGGCTCTTACAGGCGAATTAATGAAATTTGGCCGGACCTAGAGATCGAACTGCTTTCGAAGTTTCTCAAGCGCTTTCCGCTCGTGCTTGCCCGGTTTTTGAGTTGGACGTGCAGTCGCACCCCCCGCAGCTCTTCGTGCTTGCGCCTCGCGCTCACGTCGCTCTACGCTCTCGGGCGTCTCCTCGTACAGGTTTTGAGCGACCGGCGCCGGTCCCCGTTGATCGCTGAGTGCTTTAACAACAATTTCTTTTTCGTCCCAGCCCTGCTTAACCGTTAGGTGCTCCCCGACTGAAATTTCCCGGGATACCTTTACCCGCTGGCCGTTTAGATGAACCTTGCCGCCTTCGATCGCGGTTTTGGCGATCGATCGTGTTTTATAGAACCGCGCAGCCCACAGCCATTTGTCCACTCTTAGGCGCTCCATCAAGAAGCCCGGTCTCTTGGTCCTTGGGGCCTAAGATCATCGAAGTGATTAATGGCATATCGCGTGGTTGGCATTCTTGAGGGTCGCGTACTGTCCGGAGCGCAAATCATAACCGAGTAATGAATGCCGGCAGAAATTGCTGCGTTAAGCACCGGTTGTGAGTCATCGAAAAACAGTACTCTGTCTCCACTTATTTGGTCTATCGATATCCCAGTCATCGCGAAAGCCTCTTCCCAAAAAAGCGGATGCTCTTTGGCGTATCCGACTTCATGACTGCTAATAACACCATCTACATAATCTCGAATGCTCACGACCGAGTGTTTGAGTTCCACAATATCGGGATGTGCATTGGTAAGAATTGTCGTTCTGATTCCGCGATCATGTAATCCTGTTAAAAACGGCTTTGCGTGGTCAAGCCAACGGATGTGATGCTTGAACTTTTTCGAAAGGGCAATGATGTCGAAGCCGTACTGCCTGGTCCAGTGGTCTGTGGAGTACCAGTCTAATGAGCCTTCTACGGAACTAAAGATAGGCGCGAATTTAGCGACAACATCTGCATAGCTGACACCATTCAGCGCTGCGTAATGCGCATGGATTTGATGACCCCAAAAATCATTGTCGAATGCAAGATCGAGAAGGGTGCCATCCATGTCGAGTAAAACGTGGTCAACTTTTGTCCAGTCTACGCGTGGAACATTTACCCCGGGAAGGGAGTCTATTTCTCCATGCTTATTCATCAGGTGTTAGTCTGCTTGTCTCTTGGCGATTTAAAAATTTATGTGGTGGTCTGAAAAAAATAGCAACGCTCAACTGGAATCCGTACTCACCTCCCGTGGCATGTCACAGCAATCGCTGCTCTTGGAGCTGCTGGCAATGCTGGATGAGGCATCTGCTATCTCGAGAGAGTATTACAGAAAAGCCGATGAGTTGGATGTCGTAAAAAAAGGTGACGCAACGCCGCTCACAGAGGCAGATACAGCGCTGCATCATTTGATAACAGGTCGCTTGCAGTCAATGGCCGTCGGGCTCCCTGTTCTGTCGGAGGAGTCTGAGGCTCAGGAAATAGCTTCGCGACGCGGATGGCACGCGTGCTGGGTGATTGATCCGCTCGACGGTACCAAAGAATTTATTGAGAAGACGGATCAGTTCACGATAAATGTCGCGCTGGTCATCAATGGTAAATCGGAGTTAGGCGTGATCTCTGTTCCCTGCCATAAAGAGCACTGGGTAGGGGTTGTTGGTAATGGGGCCGCGATCTTCTCTGAGGGTCAAGGGCTTGTAGGTCGGGTAGTCCGAACTCGCCGATACACCGCGCCCAAGCCGGTAGTTATGTTGGCAAGCCACCGTCACTCGCCAAAACGTGTTGAGGCTCTTATGAGCAGCCTGTCTACTACCTTTTCCGAGGTGAAACGGGTGAACTCTGGAAGCGCTGTTAAGTTCTGCGATGTGGTATCGGGTGCGGCAGACGTTTATCCGCGCACATCACCCTGCAGTGAGTGGGATGTAGCCGCAGGTGATGCCCTAGTGCGTGCGGCAGGCGGTTCAGTTACCGATAGCGCAGGGAGTCAAATTTTGTACAACCAACGCGATTCGCTTCTTGCTCAATCCTTCGTCGCAGCAGCGGACCCAACAATCGACTTCGCAAAAATAATCTTTGACGAGCATTAACGCTGCACGTGTTGAAAAGGTACAATTGAAGCCTAGGTGTGTTGTGCTTTGGGGGAGCATGCGCATGACCGTTGATACAGATCATCCCGCTGCTAACGAGCCGATGCCGGCGCAGATGCGGTTGTCAATATTGAAAGATCGGCACAGAGTGCTGGATAGCGAGCTAATTGACTTGCAACTTCAGCCGCTAGCCGATCAGCTTCACATCAGACGCCTCAAGAAAGAAAAGCTTAGACTGCGCGACGCAATCGAATTCCTGAAAGACGAGATCGTCCCCGATATCGACGCTTAAACTCAGTTCTCAGTTCTCAGTTCTCAGTTCTCAGTTCAGGGAAAGGTCGTATTGCTTATTTTCAAGCGCGAGTAATCCTCGCTTGATGTCTATGCCACCCGAAAATCCGGTAAGCGAGCCATCACTGCCAATCACTCTGTGACACGGTATGAAAATTGGGAGGGGGTTTTTCCCGATTGCCGTACCTACTGCACGTGCAGCGGAGGGCTTCCCCAGTTTATTTGCAACTGTTTTGTAACTCAGTGTTTTACCCCATTCAATGGTTTCGAGTATCGACCAGACCTGTTGTTGAAACGGCGTGCCTTCTGGCGCGCGGGGGACTGCAAACACCTGTAGCCGACCCTCGAAGTAAAGTTGCAGCTCCTTTGACGCTTGCTCAAGGATTCGTGATCGACCATCAAAACGTGAATCATTGCTACGGTTATGATGGCCTGCATGTTGGTGAGCCCAGTTAAGCCCGCACAGGCCAGAGTCATTAGCCAGAAGCTCAAGGCACCCGATAGGGCTGTCTATAAGCTTACTTTTCATACCTTGTCTGAGTTTCGGTATCTAGGGTGAATGATGATCAAAAAGGCACAGAGTACGAAAAGCAGATATTGGCCAATTATCGCGATATTGAACTCACCGCTGAGGGGGTGGTTTAGGAGCGCGGGAGCACAGGCCAGGGCAGTCAGTACCATACTGAGCCTCTGGGAACCCACCAGCCCTAGAGCGAGAAGCAAAAAAATGAGTCCGTGCGCCGCATTACCTAAACTGACCGCATCGAGTGAAACAAGCCATAGCCTGCCGATGAGTGCTGAACCCACCAGAAAGGCCAAGCAGGCGGCGGCGTTTCGAAGCGCTTGGTACATGGTTACTCTATTTATTCTCAACCCCGTAAACGGTATACCATTACACGCGCATGTCTATGGTATTTGCCGATCTTGCTCTCATTGCAGCGTTAATAAGCTTAGAGAATCTGTGAACTATCGTGGCAAGTCAGACCGGTGCGTGGTTCCAAAGATACTTCTGAGACCCTTGGTTTGGTTTCGATTGTGACTCGGAGGCCCTTCTCCATATTTGAGAACGATATGACAACGTCAACAGAAGCCTTAAATGCAGAATTGTTACAGCGAGCGCTGCGCGAGCAATTGACTCAGAGTGGAAGCGGCTCGTTCGCAGCTGTCGAGATAGTCGATACCATAGGCTCTACCAACACCCAGCTATTGTCAGAGGCAGCGAGTTCCGACGCTCATTTTTTGATCGCACGTCAGCAAACCGCAGGGGTGGGGCGACGGGGTGGTATTTGGCAGAGTCCGCCCTCGGGTAATCTTTACCTGTCTTATTGTTTTCACACCGCGCAACCACTTTCGG
>CAJXZI010000157.1 GCA_913063005.1 uncultured Halieaceae bacterium
GCAGTTAGAGACACTGAACGAACATTGAGAGGGCTAGAATCTCCCACGGAATGATGTGGCTGATCAGCGTCAGGGGATTGTGCACGTTATGGGCCCTGAGCAAGGCGCCACCTTACCCGGTATGACCATTGTTTGCGGTGATTCTCACACGTCGACTCACGGGGCCTTTGGTGCATTGGCTCACGGTATTGGGACTTCGGAAGTCGAACACGTTCTTGCGACGCAATGCCTGCTGACTAAAAAGATGAAGAATTTCCGCGTCACTATCGACGGCGAAATTCAAGCAGGTGTCTCCGCGAAGGATCTGGCGCTTGCAGTGATTGGGCGCATTGGTACAGCCGGTGCGACTGGCTGTGCGCTTGAGTTTGCCGGCTCTGCCGTCACCGCACTTTCCATGGAAGGGCGGATGACGCTCTGTAACATGGCGATTGAGGCGGGTGCGCGAGCGGGTATGGTGGGTGTTGACGCTACGACGCTTGAGTACGTAGAAGGCCGACCAATGGCACCAAAGGGCGCGCAGTGGGAGCAGGCGCGCGCATACTGGTTGACGCTTCACAGTGACGATGATGCAGTCTTCGATCACGAAGTGCGACTGGACGCGTCGAAAATCGCTCCACAAGTTACTTGGGGAACATCCCCGGAAATGGTGACTTCCATCGAGGGGCGAGTCCCACGCTCCACGGACTTGGCCGACGAGACCGCTAGGAAGTCGCTAACGCGAGCCCTGGAGTATATGGGCCTCGAGGAAGGTATGGCGCTCTCTGATGTGGCCGTGGATATGGTGTTCATCGGCTCTTGCACCAATGCGCGGATCGAGGATATGCGTGCGGCGGCCGAGATTGTAAAAGGCCGTCAGAAAGCGCGTAACGTCGAGCGTGTGTTGGTCGTACCGGGTTCCGGCTTGGTTAAAGCGCAGGCGGAAGCAGAGGGCCTCGATCAGATCTTCACCGCAGCGGGCATGGAATGGCGTGCACCTGGTTGTTCGATGTGTCTTGCGATGAATGCGGACAAAGTTGAGCCTGGTAAGCGTTGTGCATCGACGTCTAATCGTAATTTCGAGGGCCGGCAGGGCTTTGGTGGTCGCACGCACCTGGTTAGCCCTGCGATGGCGGCGTCAGCGGCCGTATCGGGCACCTTTACCCATCCTGCTGAGTTGGAGGACTAGACCGTGAAAGCTTTTACTATTTTAGAGGGTCTTGTCGTGCCGCTTGATCGAGCGAATGTCGACACCGATCTCATCATTCCAAAGCAGTTTTTGAAGTCAATTAAGCGCACAGGGTTTGGTCCCAATCTATTTGATGAACTGCGCTACACGGATCCCTATGACGAAGCGGACCCGGCTGCCGAGCGATGCGAGAATCCCGAGTTCACGCTCAATCAGTCGCGCTTCGCAGGCGCGACGATTTTACTTGGGCGCGAAAACTTCGGTTGCGGTTCGAGTCGAGAGCATGCGGTGTGGGCACTCGATCAATTCGGTATTCGATGCGTTATCGCGCCAAGCTTTGCTGATATCTTCAAGAATAACGCCTTTAAAAGCGGCTTATTACCCGTGGAGCTACCTGAAAGCGAGATCGACGAACTGTTTGAACGTATTACCGCAGGCGAGGCTCTGCAACTAAGAGTCGATTTACAAGAGGAGAAAGTCTGGTTGGATGAAAATCGCAGTGTCAGTTTCACTGTCGATCCTTTCCGACGCAGTTGCTTGCTTCAAGGTCTTGACGACATTGGGATTACGCTACAACGCGAAGATGCGATTTCGCAGTTTGAGGCAAAGCATAAAGCCACCCAGCCGTGGCTTTTTAATGAGGTGAATTTGTGAGTCAGCACAGCGTATTGCTGCTCCCGGGCGACGGTATTGGTCCGGAAGTGGTTGGCGAGGCCAAAAAAGTGATGGAGGCCGTTGCATCACTGCACGACTTCGGAATCGATTTTTCGGTTGCAGATCTTGGTGGTGTTGCGATTGACAACAGCGGTTCACCTTACCCGGAATCTACGAAAGAACTCGCCAAGGCAGCTGATGCGATTTTGCTTGGTGCAGTAGGCGGGCCTGCCTGGGACGGGTTGCCGGCGGCTGAACGTCCTGAGCGAGGTCTGTTGGCGATTCGGGCAGACTTGGATCTCTTTTGCAATTTACGACCAGCGCTGCTGTATCCGCAGCTGGCGGATGCCTCCAGCCTCAAACCAGAATTAGTAGCCGGGCTAGATCTCCTTATTGTCAGAGAGCTCACAGGCGGCATTTACTTTGGGGAGCCCCGTGGTATCGAGGCCGACGAGTCCGGGCTGCGCCGAGGATTCAACACGGATGTTTACGACGAAAACGAGATTCGTCGGATTGCCCATCTAGCCTTTCAGTTCGCTCGCAAGCGCGGTGGGCGCTTGTGCTCGGTGGATAAGGCGAATGTCTTGGAAGTCACTATGCTTTGGCGTGAGATTGTCTCCGATCTGGCATCCGAGTACCCAGACATCGAGTTGAGCCATATGTATGTTGATAACGCGGCAATGCAACTTGTTCGCGCGCCCAAGCAGTTCGATGTCGTGCTCACAGGCAATTTATTCGGCGATATTCTGTCGGATACGGCGGCCATGCTCACGGGTTCAATCGGTATGTTGCCCTCGGCCTCACTCAATTCAGAGTCTCGAGGGCTTTACGAGCCGGTTCATGGGTCAGCCCCCGACATAGCAGGTCAGGGTAAAGCGAATCCTCTAGCGACCATATTGTCTGCAGCGATGCTCTTGCGCTACTCGCTAAATGAGGACGCAGCCGCGAAGTCAATCGAAAGCGCAGTTGAGCGGGTGCTCGATAGCGGGTTGCGCACGGGTGATATTGCGGCACCGGGAGAGTCAGTTTGCTCTACTGCCGATATGGGTGATGCCGTGGTGACCGCGTTGAGCGCAGCGTAAAGAGTTGGAAGGATTATGAAAACGTTTAATGTAGCGATCGTCGGTGCGACTGGTGCAGTGGGTGAGGTGCTCCTCGAGCTTCTTGAGGCGCGTCAATTTCCTGTTAATAATCTTTATTTGTTAGCCTCGGAACGATCCGCTGGCACGACGTTGAGCTTTAAGGGTAAGCGAATCGTCGTCCAGAATTTGGCGGAGTTTGATTTCTCACAAGCCGAAATTGGCCTGTTTTCGGCAGGCGGCTCAATCAGCGCAGAGTTTGCCCCTAAGGCTGCTGCCGCAGGCTGCGTTGTAATCGATAACACCTCACACTTTCGACGCGATGACGATATTCCGTTAGTCGTGCCCGAGGTCAACAGTCATGCCCTGGCTAGGTTCGCGGATAGAAACATCATCGCCAACCCAAATTGCTCAACGATTCAGATGTTGGTGGCGTTAAAGCCCATTTACGATTCCGTTGGCATTGCCAGAATAAACGTGGCTACCTATCAGGCGGTCAGTGGTACGGGAAAGTCTGCGATCGAAGAGCTAGCGGGGCAAACAGCGCGTCTCCTGAACGGACAGCCTGCTGAGTCAAAAGTCTATCCCAAGCAAATCGCGTTCAACGCGCTACCGCATATTGATTCTTTTCAGGACAACGGTTACACGCGTGAAGAGATGAAAATGGTCTGGGAGACGCAGAAAATCTTTGAAGACGACAGCATTTCAGTGAATCCAACCTGCGTTCGAATCCCTGTTTTTCACGGGCACTCAGAAGCCGTTCACATTGAGACGAAACGTCCAATAACGGCGGTAGAGGCAAAAGCGCTACTTGAGAGCGCGCCAGGCGTTAAGGTGATCGACGAGCGCGCCGATGGGGGTTACCCGACCCCTGTATCCGATGCGGCAGGTTCGGATCCGGTTTACGTCGGTAGGGTCCGTGAAGACATCAGTCACGCGATGGGGCTGAACTTGTGGGTGGTCTCAGACAACTTACGCAAGGGCGCAGCTTTGAACTCGGTTCAGATCGCCGAAGTTTTGATCGAAAAATACCTCTGACAAAGCCTTGATGTCGCGTTAATATCGACGTGGGGGATGGCCTTTTTATGTTGATTAGACGAACGCACCAAACTTTAGCGGCGAGCATAGCGCTCGTCGTGTCGCACAGTGCACTCGCAATTGGTGTCGGTGAGATTGTCGTTAACTCTTACGTGAACGAACCGCTGTCTGCTGAGATTGCCGTGTTGGACCCAAAGGATCTGTCTGATTCTGAAGTCATCGCTTCACTCGCTTCCTTGGAGGATTTCGAGCGGTTAGGCATCGAGCGTCACTACAGTTTGGGTTCCCTTGTTTTCGAAACAAATATGACGGGCAGTGCGTCGTCGGCGATACGTGTCACGACCGAAAATCCGATCCGTGAACCTTACCTAAACTTCCTTATCGAACTTAAGTGGCCCGAGGGGCGGGTGCTGCGTGAGTACACCGTATTTCTTGACCTGAGACCTAGACCTCAAGTTACATCGACGAAACGAAGTTCTGACCGGGGGCAAGCTTCAGTTCCGAAGCCCAGATTGAATCCCGGAGCGTATCGTGTTGCGCCGAACGATACTTTAGGCGAGATCGCTGCGAGGTTCAGAGGCGATGGTGTTACTATCGACCAGATGATGCTGGCCATCAAAGATGCGAACCCGGGAAAGTTTTTACGCGATAATATCAACGGCATTCGCGCAGGCGTGTTGCTTGAAATCCCCTCGAGGATCGACGAGTCGCTGTCAGCACGCGATGCGGCGCGGCGGGTGGCTGATCAATGGGATGAATGGACACAGCCTGTTGCTTCTCGGGGGCTCCGCATTGTCGCCGACAATGAAATCGAGTTTTTGGACGATTCAGTTACCGAGGATGACGCCGGTGGTGGATCGCTACCAGCAATCGATTCGGGTGGCGCAGCTAACGTTGCCCCTGCATCAGCAGATCCGCAAATAGAGTCTGAGACGCGTGCTTTGGGGAATAGCGGGAATGACCTCGCTGCGATTGAAGCGCGTCTCGTAGCCTTAAGCGATCAGCTAACCGAGATTCAGAATGTTGTGGCCTCCAAGGATGAGGAGATAGCGACGCTCAAAGCTGAGCTGGCACGACGGCCTGTGGCGAGCGCTAGTGCGCCAGCCTCTGCCTTTGAGCAATCCACAACGCCAGCAGAAGAAAAGTCGGGTACTAACATTGTGTTCTGGTCGTTACTGATCGCAGTTCTAGCGGCCGGAGCGTATATCGCTCGCCGCCGATTCAGCGGCTTGCGAGAGGGAGGTTCTGATAATTCTGTTGCGTCGGTTAAAGATCGCTTAGACACCCCGTTGGACGATTTGCTCCCGGTTCCATCGCAAGGTGGGTCGATTCGCCAGTCCAGTGATTCAG
>CAJXZI010000158.1 GCA_913063005.1 uncultured Halieaceae bacterium
AGCGGTGAGCGGTGAGCGGTGAGCGGTGAGCGGTGAGCGGTGAGCGGTGAGCGGTGAGCGGTCAAGAGCATACACAGGCACTGCCCACACACATAAACTCCGATCCTCAGTTCAACCAGTGAGCCAACCTATTTACGGAGGCTGACAGTCGACAACGACTTAGGTGCCCGATTACACGCGCCTCTTGGGGCCTCAGCAGATTAATTGAACTTCGCTTCGCGTTTTTCAAAGAATGCAGCCACTGCCTCAAGCTGATTTGGCTTGTAGATAATCTCTGTTTGTTCGACGGACTCGGCCATGAGCAAGTCCGCATCGGTCGCATCGCCCATCATATTAGAGATCCGTTTTGCACCGCGGATCGCGTCTGGGTTTTTGCTGGCGATGATGCGTGCAAGTTCCATCGCTCTTGCAAGTGGGTCTTCATTCACCTCTGTCGCGAACCCATATCCCTGCGCGTCCTCGCCTGAAAAAATCTCATTGGTGTAAACGAGGCGGCGCAAAATGTCGTCGCGCACGTTGCCACGCCACAAAGGGTAGCCAGACATGTCAGGCACCAAGCCCCAGCGCATTTCCATAACAGCACATCGTGTCTCAGGATGAATGATTTTAATGTCGGAGCCGGCCATTAATTGGAGACCGCCACCGAAACACACACCGTGCACAGCAGAGATCACAGGAACGGGTAGCTGACGCCAGCCCCACCCCATGTTCTGTACCCAATTAGCCTTTCCGTGGGTACGGGGCACGAGGTCAGAAGGCCCATCATCATTGACTCCAAAGCTTCCCAAGTCGAGGCCTGCACAAAACGCATTGCCTTCGCCGCTCAGCACTATCACCCGGATCGCATCATCGTCAGCAAGCGCATCGATCGCAGCTGTGAGACCCTCGAACATCGCTGGATCGAGCGCGTTCATTTTATCGCCTCGGTTTAATCTGACGTGACAGACGCCGTCCGTAGTACTCATCAATACGCGATCTGACATTACTTCCTCTATTTTATTCTTGGTTTCTCGGTTTTGTTCGATTTTTGTGCATCGAGCACTTGGCTTACCCAGCTCGTTTTTAAAAAGCGCCGCCCGTCAAAAGCTTCACTAATCAACAGCGCCGCTAGCTCACTGCAGCAACATCGATATGATAGCGATCGCTGAAAATGTCAGCAACGCGTCCTCTCACTTGCCGCCACGGGGCTGACGTGCACGTGATAAGAACACGCCCGACACTGATATCCGATAGGAGGCACATGGTATTTGCAAAGCAGCGATCACAGGGGTACTTTTCGACTTCAACATACAATAACGAGGCTACCATGAACTCGATCGCTGATATCAACCCAACCATCGCCGCATCGGTGGAACAAGCAGAAGCCATCCGCGGCTCAATGCAAATGAAGCTCGACGAGATGCGTCAGGCATACCACAAAGCACCAAGCCCCAGCCTGGAAGAGCGCAAGCGCGATCTAAAGCAACTCAAAAAGCTGATTGGCGAGAATACAGAAGCGATCTCTAAAGCGATCTCCGAGGACTATGGACACCGTTCAGAGCACGAAACGATGTTTGCAGAATTCATCGGTACCGGGGGCGGTATCGATGACATTCTCAAAAATTTGAAGAAATGGATGAAGCCTGAAAAGCGTCATATCGACGCTACGATGTTTCCCTTTGCAAGCAACACGGTAATTCCGCAGCCTCTGGGCGTTGTTGGTCTGATTATCCCGTGGAATTTTCCTGTATTTTTATCCGTATCACAGATCGCGACGGCCTTTGCGGCGGGCAACCGAGTGATGGTAAAGATGTCAGAGAACAGCCGCTCGCTGACACGACTACTTCGTGAACTCTCCCCCAAGTATTTACCCGAGGATAAGCTGGTTTTCTTAGAAGAGACTGGTGGCGTTGGTATCGAATTCTCCAAACTTGCCTTTGACCTGATCATCTTCACTGGATCAGGTGCGACGGGCAAAAAAGTAATGGCCTCTGCGGCCGAGAACCTGACGCCCGTGATCCTTGAGCTCGGTGGTAAATCACCCGCTATCATCGATCCGAATTACGATCTCGCGAAGGCTGCCGAACGCATCATGTTCGCGAAGCAGTTCAACGCTGGGCAAATTTGCGTCAACGTCGACTACGTGATGGTCCACAAGTCACAGGCCGACGAGTTCATCGAACACTGCAGCAACTGGCTGAAGGCCAATGTACCCACGATCAACTCTGACGATTACACTTCGATGATCGATCAGAGGGCTTATGACCGAATGATGGCAACACTCGACGATGCGCGAGCTTACGGTGCCAAGATCATTAACCCCACCGGCGAAGAGCCCAACCCTGAAACACGTAAGGTTCCCGTGCAGTTTGTGGTCGACACCTCACCTGAGATGATCATCCGCAATCGAGAGACGTTTGGTCCGCTGCTGATGGTCGTAACCTACGAGTCTGAAGATGAGGTCATTGCACACGTCAATGCGGGAGATCGTCCGCTTGCGATGTATCCGTTCACCAAGAACAAAAACCTCGCCGATCACTACATCACACATATTATGTCGGGCGGCGTCAGTATCAACGATGCACTGCTTCATGTCTCACAACACGACCTACCCTTTGGTGGCGTGGGTGGCAGCGGTATGGGTCACTACCACGGCAAGGAGGGTTTCATGTCCTGCTCGAAAATGCGTCCCGTGTTCCATCAGGCGAACTTTACAATTAACAAGTTCATGGGGCCTCCCTACGTGGGTTTCAAAGACAAGATGTACCGAGCGCTTACCAAGAAAAACCTTAAGTAGCGTAAATACATTTCTAAACAAAAAAGGCCCCTTACGGGGCCTTTTTTTAGCATTAACCTTCAGGCTCAGGCCATTGCTATCCTCTAAATAGTGAAGCTTTCTCGAGCACCTACCTCTCGCATTTACCTTTAGCGCCCACCTTTTACTACCTACCTGGAGCATCTATAAAGGTCATGCCATTTCCGTAGCGCTCGCTATCAAGATGTCTTGCTAACAAACGACCTCGTTACCAAAATGCCGCGTAAATCAGCACTAGGATCAAACCAATCGCTATCGATGCCACGTTAAACCCTTGCGTTGTGCCAAACTGAATATCCCCAAGCGTGACTGGCTGACTTTCCTCAGGTGCCTGCGTAAGTCGCGAGACGAGCACGCCAAGCGCCACGTTCAACAAGAATACGAGCCAAATGCGCAGGACAAAGGGCAGGTCAGGCATGCTCACCTTCAGGACCAAGCTCGCCACGACGGAGCCAATTAAAACGGCATAAGCGCTGGTTTCATTTGCTCGACGGTCAAAGAAGCCCAAGAGGAAAATGATCACCACCCCGGGTGCGATGAAGCCCGTATACTCCTGAATCGTTTGAAAGGCACTCTCCATGCCACCCAAGAACGGTCGAGCGAGGACTAACGCAATCAGCATCGCCGCAAAGGCGACGATACGCCCTACCGTCACGTAATGTGACTCATCACGATCGCCGGCCGTGTACTGCTTGTAAATATCCATTGTGAATATGGTTGCGATCGAGTTCATCATCGAGGCCAATGATGACACGATTGCCGCTATGAGCGCTGCGAATACCAACCCACGAAGCCCCTCGGGTGCGAGTTTCATCAACTCGCCGTAGGTTCGATCTGATTTTTCATTCAACACCGCAGAAGCGAGCGCACCGTCTTGAGCGAGCACGAGAGCCGCAATGCCGGGGATGACGACGATGAGCGGAATCAGTAACTTCAAAAAAGCGGCGAACGCTAGGCCCTTCTGAGCTTCCGCTAGGCTTTCAGCACCTAATGCTCTCTGGATGATGTATTGATTAAAGCCCCAGTAAGAAAAGTGCAGGACCCAAAGGCCACCGAGTAAGGTCCAAATACCTGGCAGATCCCCGTAGTTAGGGTGTGATTCATCGAGGATCATTTTAAAGTGACCGGGCACCTCCTCACCCAGTCGCGCTAGCCCAGCTCCGGCTCCATTCCCAGATCCCACTGCATCCAGTGCGATCCAAGTAATAGCCAGACCCCCTAAGATCAGGATAACAACTTGGATAATATCGGTCAGCGCGACCGCCTTTAAACCACCATAAATCGAGTACACCACTGCGAAGATGGCTAGACCAACCATGGCGGTCATCACGTTAAGTCCCGTGAGACTCTCTATCGCAAGGCCACCCAGCCATAGAACAGCAGTCAGATTGACCGCGGTGTAGAGAACGATCCAGTAGAACGACATCAGCGACTTGACACCGGTGCCATAACGCGTCTGGAGAAACTGCGGCATGGTGTAAATTTCACGCTTCAAAAAGATAGGCAAAAAATACTTCGCCACAATCAGCAGTACGATCGCCGCTTGCCACTCGTAAGCGGCAATCGCGAGGCCCACCACAAAGCCTTGACCAGACTGACCGATTATTTGCTCAGCAGATATGTTGGCCGCAATCAAAGACGCACCGATTGCCCACCAAGGCAATGTTCTTCCCGCTAAAAAATAATCCTCAGTCGTTTTTGCCTGACCTGAATCACGCGATACCCACTGGGCGATGCCAAACAAACCAACGGCATACACTGCCAGAATCACCAAATCGATGGTGCCCATAGAAGCCCCTTTTATTATTTGTTCTCGACGAGCACCGAGTGGTGCTTAATCGAGCAGCATTGTGTCGTTGACAAGGTCAGCACAGGATACGATCGACGGTATCTCTGGCATCGTCGTCAATTTGATCTCCGATATATCTAGCGTTATATCACCCTCCGTGGCCAGCACAAAAGCTGTATTGACCTGAGCGAGATTTAGACCTGCCTCTTGGAAGCAGGCTACTGGAACGGCGCGCTTAGTCCACTCACCCACCGGCGCATCGAGCAATACTTTGGTAAAACGCACCGCACCTGAGCATGGATATTTACAGTCCATCCTCAGCGATACGGGTGAGGTCGGAGGACTCTGGACCCTGAAGTCAATTGATAGCGCACCGCCAGCGTCGTTGAGTGCGGTCAAATCCGTGGGATACTCAGACTGCATGTAAACAATCGAATATCTCTCCTCGGCGCCCGTGAAGGTTACGCGACGCGCGTCTTCTTGAACGACACGATCAATGGCTTGAACCACAACGCTGCCGGTCGATGACTGCGACTCACTACCTGTTGCCTCTACCGCCCAGTCGCTGGGGTCACCCGTAAAGAGCCGCCAATTTCCTCTTGGACCTCCCTTGAAAACCTCTTGATCTAAGCTGTTATCTGCACCGATTAATTGTTCGGATAACGCAGACCATGCGACCTTGTCTGTCACAGAC
>CAJXZI010000159.1 GCA_913063005.1 uncultured Halieaceae bacterium
GACAGAGAAGGGAGATAGGCTAGAAAGCTAGAAATAGGCCCATACGCGATTGGCGATTACGAATTGGTCGACTTAAAGGATATCTGACGCGCACAAACAATATGGCCTTTATCGAGGGGCTTTGCCGCTGCGTCAGTGGTTTACGTGCGCGGTGGCAGTAAAACTAGAATTGAGCGAATGGCTTTGGACATACAACAACGAAAGACCAAATACAGCAATCGGAGGCGTACCCCCAAGACAGCTGTTGCAAGCAGCTTAGATTCTACGAATAACTGTTTCGGAGAACGGGGGGATTACAAAAGAGGGGATTCCAGTAACGCTGAAAGACCGCGGCTTGAAAGTCGTTGGCGAGTTTGCATTAGGGTGCTCGGAGATTGGAGAGTCACGGAGGTGATAAAGTAGCGCTGGACGATTTTTGGGTAGAGCAAGTTTATGAAGTACGACTATGACCCTGTGCCGCTGAACTATCCAGAGCCTTTAGATAACGAAGAGCTCTGTTCGCGGGCGGTTGATCACTACGCTCGGCTGTCTACGCGTCGCACGGTTCGTGACTTCTCCGATGCGCCCATCCCAAAAGAGGTCATAGAGGCCTGTATCCGGACGGCAGGTTCCGCGCCCTCAGGCGCCAATCATCAGCCTTGGCATTTTGTTTGTGTGAGTGACCCGGGCATTAAGCGTGAAATTCGTATGGCGGCTGAAGCTGAAGAGCGCGCTTTTTATGGCGGCAAGGCGGGCGACCAGTGGCTGGATGATTTGCAGGGCCTAGGTACTGACGCGCAGAAACCGTTCCTGGAAACGGCTCCTTGGCTGATTGCCATTTTCGCAGAACGCTATGGTTTTGATGACTCTGGAGAGAAGCAAAAAAATTACTATGTGCCAGAGTCCGTTGGTATCGCCACAGGCTTATTAATCAACGCGCTCCATGAGTTGGGGCTTGCGACGTTGACACACACGCCAAGCCCAATGAAGTTTCTCAACAAAATTCTCGAGCGCCCCTCGAACGAGCGCCCCATGATTTTATTGGTAGTTGGCCACCCTGCAGCTGATGCGCTGGTCCCCAGAGCGGCGACAATCAAGAAGCCTCTCGAGAAGATTTCCTCATTTTACGAATAGCGTTCTTTCTGAGGCGCGACCTTTATGAAAAGCGCTCGTTACCACTGACACCGTTAATGGATACATGGATCGGCTGTTTCCAGCCTTCGTTACGCTTGTTGCAGTAACTCACGCATCCATGGGATGTGTGCTCTCCCCATAAACAACTGCTCATCGATGGCAAACGTAGGTGCATCAAACAGGCCTGCCTCTTCTGCAATCACCTGAATTTCCTCGAGGTCATTTTTTGACGAGTCGAACGCAGCTGAAGCCGTTATGCAAATTTGATCAAGCAGGTGCGTGTCGTCGAGATTTTTATTTTGCAGCCAGCACGCCTCGAAGGCCTGCTTTACAAATTCCGTTCTATCTCCTGAGATTTGGCTAAGACGCATTAGCGCTCTGGTGGAGTCTTGTGTCGACGGCTCAGTCGTAATCTTGTATCCGCGGACTGAAGCATAGTGAAGCCTCAGTCGGTGCTCTGATTCTGCCCTCACGCGGTGGTGGGTTTGAGTCACGGTTTCGTCGTCAACCTGTGTTGGGAGTGCGCGCGGACGACTCGAGAACGGCTGCCAGTCAATGGCCACCCCGAACTCCTTTGCGAGCGCAATGATAGGTTCGATCGCGAGGAAGCATTCGAGCGATTTGAAGTCTATATAGGCTCTGATCATCTTGCTCCCCCAGTCAGCAGCTCATTGGCGATATCTGGGGCTGGGCCCTGTTTACCCGATAACATCCAGCGTATGTAGGGGAGATGCTCGCGTCCGAAAAAGACGTCTTCCCCAACAACGTAAGTAGGTACGCCGTACATGCCTGCGTCGAAGCGCGTTTCGAGAATTTGATCATGCATCACTTTGCCTTCGCCCGTGGCAAAGGACTCGAACTCAGTGCTATCAACGCCTGCCCAGTCCAAGCACTGCTTAACCACCTCAATATCTTCGATGTCCAATTCTCTGCGCCAAAACGGCGGATAAACCGCTTCCAGGTAAGCCGGGATGCGTTCTCTGAAGTAGAGGTTCGTGAATAAAATGCCCATGTTCGCAAGGCTCGAGTCCCAGATCTTTTCAGTACCTTTGAGCACATAGCCCTGCCTTTCGGCATATCGACGTGCGTCCATGTAGGCGTAGCGAATAGCGTTCCATATTTTTGGACTTCTACCGCTGGACTCAACGACAGCGCCCCCCTCCTTGCGGGCTGACCCCAGATAACTCGGTATATCGAGCGTGTAGGGTCGCCAGTCAAAAGAAAGCCCCAAATCTTGCTCTAGCGCGAGGGTGGGCTGTACCGAAATAAACGCATATGGGCTTTTGACGTCTAAATAGATAATCACGGGCGAGTTGCTTTTGAGTACGTCCATTTGCGATTACTTATTATTTGTTTGGTCCAGTCTGCATCGTCAGACTTGCGAATCAAAGGATTCTGCCTATTTTTATCGGTGTTTAGCGTAAGTGGCAGTTGGTTTCGCAGGCGACTGTGGGCCGGGCTGTAAGCTGTGCGCAGTAGGGTAAAAAGTACCCCGCAGTTGGCTGCTAGGTGGCCAACAGAGCTTATCGGGTGTGCCACGAGCGATTTTATGAAGACCTATGAGGTTTTGAAGACCTATGAGAAGACCTAATGAGAGGTTACGGGAATACAGAGATATGGATAAGTGGCTAGGTAGACAGCGCTCTCTCCGTTGATATCTTGATCCGCGCAGAAAAAGTGTATGAATGGTTAAGAAAAACCCATTTCGCAAACGACTTCGCAAGGCCCTTGCCAACGAAGGTGCAGGGGCTATGAAAGCTCGAATATCCTGATAATCTGAATTGATAACTATAGGAGACTTGTCCGTGAGCACCGCAGAATTAATCGATACGACGACTGACTATCCACGCCTATTCCAGCCATTAGATCTGGGCTTCACGACGATCAAGAATCGATCGATTATGGGTTCAATGCACACCGGCCTTGAGGAAATGCCCGACGGTTTCGAGCGCATGGCCGCCTTCTATGCGGAGCGTGCAGCGGGTGGTATCGGCATGATTATCACCGGCGGTATTTCGCCAAATGAAGAGGGCGGTGTTGCGGTTTACGATGAGAATGGCAATCCCGTTTTTTCCGCCTCCAAGCTCAACACGGAGCGCGAGGCCGACGGTCACCGCCAAGTCACGGATGCCGTCCACGCCGCCGACCCTGACGTCAAGATTGTTATGCAGATCTTGCACATGGGTCCCCTTGCCCATAACCCTAATTTGGTCGCGCCCTCCAAGGTTCGCTCGCGAATCAGCAAGCTGACTCCGAACGAGTTGGACGCTGAGGGCATTGAGAAGCAAATCGCAGATCACGCGAATTGTGCGCGTCTTGCTAAACAGGCGGGCTACGACGGGGTCGAAATTATTGGATCTGCGGGCTACCTGCTGTCGACCTTCCTAGTCGAAAAAACCAATCAGCGCAGCGATGAATGGGGTGGCAGCTACGAAAATCGTATGCGCTTCCCACTCGAGGTGGTTCGTCGGGTGCGTGCCACCGTTGGTGATGACTTCATCGTTATTTTCCGTATTGCAGCGATGGACATGCTGCAAGGCGGTATGAGCTGGGACGAGATTGCGCTGTTAGCGAAGGAACTCGAGAAGGCGGGAGCGAGCATCATCTCGACACACTTTGTGTGGCATGAAGCAAACGTTCCCACCATTGCCACCATGGTTCCTCGTGCTGCATTTACACGGGTGACTGCGCGTGTCCGCAAAGAGGTGAGTATTCCGGTCATTACCTCAAACCGTATCAACATGCCCGAGGTGGCTGAAGAAGTATTGGAGCGTGGTGATGCCGACCTTGTCTCCATGGCGCGCCCCATGTTGGCTGACAGCGAGTTTATGAATAAAGCGGCGACCGGCCGTCGCGATGAGATCAACACCTGCATTGCTTGTAATCAGGCGTGCCTCGATCACACGTTCAGCATGAAGACCACCTCGTGCTTGGTTAACCCGCGCGCCTGTCACGAGACCCTATTGAGTTACGAGCCAACGACAAATGCAAAATCGGTAGCGGTGATTGGTGCTGGCCCTGCGGGTCTCGCTTACTCGACGGTGGCGGCCGAGCGTGGCCACAAGGTAACCTTGTTTGATGCGGCGGATGAGATCGGTGGCCAGTTCAATTTGGCCAAGCGCGTTCCGGGTAAAGAAGAGTTCCATGAGACGATTCGTTATTACAACAAAATGCTCGATAAGCTTAATGTTGAAGTGAGATTAGGTGAGCGCGTCTCAGCAGCTGACCTCAGGGAGAAAGGTTTTGATCACGTCGTTGTTGCAACGGGCATCTCACCCCGAGTCCCCGACATTAAAGGTATCGATCACCCCATGGTGGTCGGTTATATCGACGCGATCCTGGGACGCAAGCCTATTGGCAAAAAGGTTGCCGTTGTCGGTGCGGGTGGTATTGGCTTTGACGTCACGGACTTGATCACTCACGACGGCCCTTCGGCGGCACTCGATATCGACGTATTTGCAAAGGAGTGGGGTATCGACTTTGAAAACCACCCGCGTGGTGGTGTCACGGGCGTCGAGCCTCAGGTGGCAAGTGCCGATCGCGAGGTCTATCTCATTCAAAGAAAGAGCACGCCCGTGGGCCGTGGGCTGGGCAAGACGACGGGTTGGACCCATCGAACAACGCTTGGCCGTCGCGGGGTCAATATGATTAACGGCGTTGATTACCGGTTGATCGATGACGATGGACTGCACCTCATGATCGAGGACAAGCCGGTGAGCTTGGACGTGGATACGGTGATCATCTGCGCGGGTCAGGAACCATTGCGTGAACTCTTCGACGAGCTCGATGACGGAAAAACAAGTGTTGAAATCATCGGTGGTGCCTTCGAGGCAGCCGAGCTCGATGCGAAGGCGGCGATTAATCAGGCCAGCTGGTCGGCCGCAAAACTGTAAGCGGTGTAGTTACGGATGGCATTTTGGTGCCTCAATATAGCGGCGTTCATTGCAGCGGTGGGCGCCGTGTTTCATGGTTACGTGGGTGGTCGAATATATCTGGGGCACATCAACGGTAGTGATCTTGAGGACCTGACTAAATCATTGAGCGTTGTTTCGTGGCAGGTGTTCACCATCTGGCTTGGTGTCAGCGCGGGCGTGCTGGTCTGCGATCACTCGAGACACTCTATTTGGCAGAGATCCTGCGTGATGAC
>CAJXZI010000160.1 GCA_913063005.1 uncultured Halieaceae bacterium
GGCCTATTCTGGCGGCCTGGATACATCGGTCATCGTCCGATGGCTGCAAGACACCTATGACTGTGAGGTTGTTACCTTCACCGCCGATATCGGGCAGGGTGAAGAGGTCGAACCCGCGCGGGCGAAAGCTGAAGCGCTAGGCGTCAAAGAAATTTACATCGATGATTTGAAAGAAGAGTTTGTGCGCGATTTCGTCTTCCCCATGTTTCGGGCGAATACGATCTACGAGGGCGAATATCTTTTGGGGACCTCTATTGCGCGTCCGTTGATCGCCAAACGCTTAGTGGAAATTGCTAACGAGACCGGTGCTGATGCGATTTCTCACGGCGCTACCGGTAAGGGCAATGATCAAATTCGTTTTGAGCTCGGTGCTTATGCCCTTAAGCCGGGCATCCAAGTGATCGCGCCTTGGCGGGAGTGGGATCTCAACTCGCGAGAGTCGCTCATGGCTTACTGTGCTGAGCGCGATATCCCCGTTGATTTTTCCAGTGCGTCTAAAAAATCGCCGTATTCGATGGACGCCAACCTACTGCACATTTCCTATGAAGGCGGGGTGCTTGAAGACCCTTGGTGTCCCCCTGAGGAGTCAATGTGGCGCTGGTCCGTCTCTCCCGAGCAAGCACCTGAGGCAGGCCATGAGCTCACGCTGACGTTTGAGCGTGGCGATGTGGTTGCCATCGATGGTCAGGCGATGTCTCCAGCAAGCGTACTCGCGCACTTGAATCAGGTGGGCGGCGCTCACGGTGTAGGTCGTCTTGATATCGTCGAGAACCGGTATGTAGGTATGAAATCCCGCGGTTGTTACGAGACACCCGGTGGCACTATCTTGCTGCGTGCCCATCGCGCCATCGAGTCCATTACACTTGACCGCGAAGTCGCACATTTGAAAGATGAGCTTATGCCACGCTACGCCAAGTTGATTTACAACGGTTACTGGTGGGCACCTGAGCGGCTAATGCTGCAGAAGGCGATTGATGACTCGCAAACGGTGGTCAACGGTGACGTGCGTATCAGGCTCTACAAAGGCAACGTTACGGTGACCGGTCGACGATCAGCGGATTCATTGTTTGATGATGCGATTGCGACATTCGAAGACGACGCGGGCAAGTACGATCAAGCAGATGCAGAAGGCTTTATTAAGCTGAATGCACTTCGCCTGAGGATCGCTGCAGAGCGAGGACGGTCAGCGCTGGGAGATTAGTCGCCTGCGCAGTATTGTGTGCGAGAGGGTTGCGAGGAAAAAGCTATGAATATGAATACATCGCCGGAAATGGCTATCCACACCAATATCATGATTGTGGGCGCAGGACTCTCTGGGATTGGTGCTGCGGTTCATCTGCAAAAAAGCTGCCCTAATCGAGACTATATGTTGATAGAGCGGAGAGAGGCGATTGGCGGTACTTGGGATCTTTTTCGCTACCCTGGGATTCGGTCTGACTCAGATATGCACACCCTCGGCTATAACTTTAAGCCCTGGCGAGACGAAAAAACGATTGCAGATGGCCCCGCAATTTGGGACTACGTCAACGAGACGGCAGACGAGCATGGCATCCGAGAAAAAGTACGCTTTGGGCAAAAAATGGTCGGTGCCTCTTGGTCGTCTGAGTCTTCAAGCTGGTTGTTAACGGTCGATGCCGGTGGGGAGACGATTTACTACACCTGTAATTTTCTACTGATGTGTTCAGGTTATTACAACTATGACGCGGGCCATCAACCCGAGTTTGAAGGGCGGGAAAACTTCAAGGGAATGTGGGTGCACCCCCAGTTTTGGCCTGAGGATCTCGATTACGAAGACAAGAAAGTGGTAGTAATCGGCTCGGGCGCGACCGCTATGACGCTGGTTCCTAATATGTCGACGAAGGCCGAGAAAGTCACAATGGTACAGCGGTCTCCCACCTATGTGGTGTCGCGACCCTCGGTGGATCGAATCGCCAATTTTGCGCGAAAAATTCTGCCCTCGAGTTGGGCTTATGGTCTTATTAGGTTCCGAAACACATTGTGGCAACAACTGATTTATAACCGAACGCGCACTCAGCCAGAGAAAGTGGCGAAGATGCTGCTTGATGAGGTCGAAAAAGCTGTCGGTGATGTTGTCGATGTGAAGAAGCACTTTACTCCGACTTATAACCCCTGGGACCAGCGCCTGTGTTTAGTGCCTGACGACGATTTGTTTACTGCGCTGCGCTCGGGTAAAGCGGATGTGGTGACAGATACGATCTCACACATTGATGAGACGGGTGTGGTGACTGACTCCGGTGAGCACGTTGAGGCGGACATCATTGTCTCTGCAACCGGTATCGAGCTGCTCAATTTGGGTGGTGCGGACTTTGTGGTGGATGGCAAGCCCATCAACTTCGCGGATGAATGGACGTACAAAGGCGTCATGTGTTCCAACATTCCCAACATGGTTCAGACCTTTGGTTATATCAATGCGTCTTGGACACTTCGTGCTGACCTGACGGCGGAGTGGGTCTGTCGCGTCCTGAATCATATGGACGAGTTCGGCTACGATCAGGCGACACCCCGTATTCCTGAAATCCTTGCTAAGACCATGGAGAAGCGCTATTGGATTCACGACTTCTCGGCGGGTTATATGCAACGCATGTTGCCAAAGATGCCTCGACAGGGAACTCAAATGCCATGGGTTAATCCTCAGAACTACCGTAAAGACAGGAAGATGTTCCGTGACGCAGCAATCGCGGACGGGGCACTCATCTTCACGTCGCGTGAGGTGGAAGGCAACCCGTTAAGAGCAGCTGGGTAGTTACTTTGGATCGAGCGTTGCAAGAAACTTGGATTGACTGCCCGTATTGCTGGGAATCGATCTGTGTGTTGTTAAATCCTGAGGATGTTGGGCAGCAATACGTTGAGGATTGTCAGGTTTGCTGCCGTCCCATTGAGTTTCTGGTCCAGCAGACGGGTATGGGTGAACTGCAGGCGTCCGTTTCCTCTGACGATTTTTGATCTAAAAAAACGATTAATTTTTATTTTTTAATCGGTTTTACCATTTATAAGGTATAGAGCACACTTCTCCTATCACTTACCAAGGAGGAAGAGTGCATGACAAGCTATATCCCTAAAACCGTTTTTCAAACCCGCGTTCGTGATGAATCGATAGCGGGACCTAACCCATTTAAGTGGCAACCCACGACAACAGCTGAGATTTTCAACGAGAAAACCGTGGTGGTTTTTGCATTGCCCGGTGCTTTTACCCCTACGTGCTCTACGTCGCATCTACCCCGGTATGAGGCGCTTTTTGAAGACTTCCAAAAGTGTGGTGTTGATGACGTTATCTGCGTGTCGGTGAACGATGCGTTTGTTATGTATAAATGGGGCTTAGAGCAGGGCGCGAATAGGGTTCGGCTAATGCCCGATGGCAACGGTGAATTCACCCGCAAGATGGGTATGCTGGTTGATAAATCGAATCTTGGGTTCGGTCTCAGGTCTTGGCGTTATTCCATGTTGGTTAGCGATGGCGTGATTGAGAAGACCTTTGTCGAGCCGGGGCTTGAGGATAATCACACAGAAGACCCTTTCGAGGTGTCGGACGCTGACACAATGCTTGAATACGTTAAGGCTCGTTATGCCAAGCTCAATATGAGCATAACGCCTGACTGACGCATTGCTACTAATAAAGCCTGCGAGTTAGAGGGGTAAGCGTCAAGGCAACCCCGCTTTGGCAGACAACGCCAGTTGCACAAAAAACGCTAGCCGCTCAAAAAAGCGGGGCGAGCTGCACAAGATGTGTTCACACATTAAGTATGAGACTTCGAGTAGTTCGTAGTCTCACTACAGCATTCGATGGTTTGGTGGATTTACTGCTGTGCGTGTAGTGTGTCATGCGGCGAAAGGGGGTGCGAAAAGCGCCCTCTTTTTTTATCGTGGTCTTTTTTCTATAGGTGGCAAGATGGTGTTGTTTAAATTATCCCGGCAAAAACGTATCAATCGGCGGCTACGAGGGTTGGGGCTGTTACTGACGGCGGGGCTTTCATTTGCGAGTCATCATCTCGTCGCACAGGAATCAGCATCGTCCGGAACGGCCATTGAGGTTGATGTCTTAGCCAAGTCGACGGTTGATTGGCGGGGGAATGCGTTACCTCCTTATGCAGAGGGAAAGCCTGAGGTGACGGTCGCGAAAGTGACTATTCCTGCTGGACAAGCGCTACCACTCCATCAGCATCCCTTTATGACTGCTGGTGTCGTGGTGAAGGGGACGATTGAGGTTCGTACCGACTCCGGCGATACACATATTGCGCGTGCCGGTGATGCGGTCATAGAGCTCATTAATCAGGCGCATGGTGGCGCAAATATCGGCGACGAAGATGCGGTTATCTTGGTGGTCTATGCGGGTATTGAGGGCGAGCCTGTAACGGTACCCCTCTCAACGCCGTGATCATGGAGATGCTTTCGTCGGTGCGAATAGACGGTACGCTTCTTGATTAAGCCTATTAGCCTTTAGACAGTCCTGTTTGTGTCGGCTGCGTTCGTTCCAACTTAGGTCATGGGTATCCCGAGTATGGAAGGTAAGCGGTTCGTGACACTTATGCGGTGGCATTCATAACGTATGACATCGTTTAACCATAGGAACGTGAAGGTCGCTCTTTGAGTGAGTAACCCGGTCGTAGTGAGTTTATTCGGTAACTAGGCTCGGCAGGCCCTTGGGTCACGCTGCATACAGCGAAAGACAGGAAGTTTTTTGTCAGTGGCAGCAGTTTTTTTCTGGTGGCAGCAAGACTTTTCCTAGTGCAAGATTTTTCCTAGTGCAGGATTTTTCCTAATGAAAGTCCCGCGATTTAACCGCAAGCTCGCTTAGCGCACTACTGTGATCGTAGAGTCCACTCGCAATAACGTGGGTGACGCCGTCCCGTGACTCTACGGTACCTTTTACCAAGAGTAGTTGTGCCGTCATCAGCGCTGCTCTAAAGCGCTCTTGAATTTTTGGCCATACGACGACGTTGATATTGCCTGTTTCATCTTCCAGCGTTAAGAAGACAACGCCTGATGCGGTTCCGGGGCGTTGTCTGCAGGTGACTAGCCCTGCGGTGCGAACGAAACGTTGACTTCCCATGTTGATCAACTCTGTTTGTTTACGGCACTGACTAAAGGGTTTTTGCTGGCGAAGAAGTGCTAGCGGATGCGAGCGTAGGGTTAGACCTGTACTCTGATAATCAAAGATAACGTTCTCTGTGGTTGATGGTGCAGTAATTGCGCTGGCGTCGTCGTGGCCACGTGCATGGGTTTCAGGTAGCAAAGG
>CAJXZI010000161.1 GCA_913063005.1 uncultured Halieaceae bacterium
GCCGAAGTGCCGAAGTGCCGAAGTGCCGAAGTGCCGAAGTGCCGAAGTGCCGAAGCTCAGTGTTATGACCACCTGATTCCCTTGCAACCCAGAAAAAAGCGCCCTACAAACCGCTTGATAACACCTCGGGGGTAAACGCGAATTTGAGCGGAAAAAGTATCTGCAAATCGCACTGCATTCTATTTCGTTTCGCCTCACCTCCGAATACACTCGCCACGTGAAAAACAATAATCTTGCCAGAGGAGACGTTCATGGCAGACCTACCAAAACACGCGCGAGTTGTTGTCATCGGACAGGGTGGTATTGTCGGTGCATCGGTAGTTCATCACCTTATCGAAGAGGGCTGGGATGACATCGTAGGGCTAGAGAAATCAGCCATTCCAACGGACATCGGATCGACATCACATGCGTCTGATTTCTGCTACATGACCTCGCACGACAAGCTTACCGTCTGGACCAGTAATTACAGTCGCGAGTTTTACAAAAAGCGTGGGAACTACATCGAAATTGGTGGTCTCGAAGTCGCTCGTAAGGATGACGATGATCGTATGCTCGAGCTCATTCGCAAGGTGGGTTCTGGTAAGGCATTTGGCACTAAGGCCCACATGATCTCGGCAGCCGAAGCGAAAGAAAAATTCCCGCTTCTTGAGGAGGATCAGATTCAGGGCGCTATGTGGGACCCAGAGGCGGGCCTCGTAACACCTCGATCTCAAAAAGTAGCCGGTGATCTCGTCGACGAGGCCGTCGCAAGTGGCAAGCTCAAGACATTCGCTTATACCCCAGCCACCAAAGTTCTGGTTGAAGACGGTGTTGCCGTAGGTGTTGAAACGCCCAAGGGCACCATTATGGCAGACCGCATCGTGCTCTGTGCCGGCATTTGGGGTTCATTGATTTCCGAAACAGCCAACGTGAAGTTGCCGCTGATGCCGCTCGAGCACCCATTGCTGTTCTTTGGACCTTGGGATCACCTTGAAGGCACAGGCAAAGACATTGTCTATCCCTTACTGCGCGATCAGGGCAACTCAGCTTATGTGCGCGATACGGGAGACCCAACAACACCCGAGGGGGGTCTGCTCGAATGGGGTTACTACGAGCCCACGGAACCACGACTGGTAGAGGCGCGTGACATTGCCGAGCCGGGCGAGGCCCGTCTCTCACCCTCCATGCGAGACATGACGCTTGATCAAGTAATGGACGCGTTTGAGCGAGCCATCGAACTCACACCGATCTTGGGCGAGCTTGGCTGGGAAGAGCGTCGATCGTTCAACGGTCTGCTGTCGGTGACTGTGGACAGCGGCTCTATTATCGGTGAGTCCGTTGAAGCTAGGAATCTATGGCTCTGCGAGGCGGTTTGGGTCAAAGATGGCCCTGGCGCTGGCAAGCTGTTAGCCGAATGGATGACTCACGGCCGTACAAGCATGGATCCGCACAGTATCGATCCTGCGCGTCACTACCCTATTCAAAAAACCGACGAGTACATTCGCGGTCACTGCTATGAATCATCGCAGAAGGTTTATACACCCGCGGTACACCCGCGTGAGCCATTTGCGACGTCGCGCGGCATGCGTGTTAGCCCATTCTACGAACGTGAAGTTGCACTGGGCGGTTACTTCATGGAAGTGGCTGGTTGGGAACGCGCGCATGGTTACGCAGCGAATGAAGAAACCTTGCTCGCGAAGTATCGCGATCAGGTGCCAGTGAGAGAAGCTGAGTGGGACAACCGTCACTTCTGGGAAGTCTCCAACGCGGAGCAGCTCGCCATGAGCGACGGCGTTGGCATGATTAACCTTTCACACTTCGCCATCTTCGACGTTGAAGGTTCTGATGCTGAAGGGCTGATGGAATACCTATCTGTAGCAAAGGTTGGTGCAGACACGGCCATTGGAAAAGGAGTCTACACTCACTTCCTTGATCAAGCGGGGGGTATTCGTTCCGATCTGACCATCATCAGGCTCGCGGACGATTGCTACCGAGTGGTCTGCGGTGGTGACACGGGTAATCGAGACTATGTCTGGATGCGTGATATGAGTGAGCGCAAAGGCTTCCCCAATGTCACCTTCCATGATCGCAGCGAAGAACTTTCTACGTTGGGTCTGTGGGGCCCCGAAGCTCGTGTAACGCTCGCCAAGCTAATGGACGACCCTGAGAGCATCTCTAACGAGTCTTTCCCCTTCGCGACAACCAAGGAAATAACGGTCTGTGGCATCAAGGTGTGGGCCTTCCGCATCAGCTACGTGGGTGAGCAAGGCTGGGAACTGTACTTTCCATTCTCTGACGGCCTCGCTATCTGGGACGCATTGTTCGAACTCGGTGTTACACCTGTTGGCATTGAGACCTATGCAAACAGCCGTCGCCTTGAGAAGAGCTTACGTCTGCAAAACGCCGATCTCGAAACCGACTACAACTTGTACGAGGCTGCACTCGCGCGGCCCAAGGTCAAGGCAGCGGACTTCTTCGGTAAAGAGGCCTACGTTCAACAGCGTGAACTCGACGAGCAAGTCGCCTATCTCTGTACGCTCGTTCTCAAGGACACGACGGATAGCAAGGGTGTTGTACGCTACCCCATTGGTAACTGGCCAATCCTTGATCACGAGTCGAGAGAAGTCCTCATCGATTCGCACGGTCGGCGCTCGTACACCACAAGCATGTCCTATGGGCCGAGTCTTGGCGTAAACATCGCTATGGGTTACCTACCAGCCGACAAGGCCAAGGAGGGTAATATTGTCCTTATCGAGTACTTCGGTGAGCACTACGAGGCCGAGGTGATGAAGGTTGGCTATGGAGCACTCCTGGACCCAACAAACGAGCGTCCAAAGAGCTAAAACCTATTGGCCAAGCTAGATAGAAAGGGGCCTAAAGCCTCTTTTTTATTTCCAGCGCTTACTCGTTTTAACCGCGACGGCGCCGTCTGCGAGGCGCCTCAAGCGCGTCAGACGCCTTCTGTGCAGGTCGCTCGATAACGGAAAATAGATTCGAGAACGCGTCTGATTTGTGCGGAAACGCCATAGCAGCGACGAAGTAATCCTGAAAATCCGTCTCCATTGCTGTCTCGATACGCTCAGCTTTGTTAACTGTGCGCTGGATACCGTCACGAGCATCATGATCCAAAAGCGCGATTCGGGCACCGACCCCTGCGGCATTTCCTGCGGACGAGACATGATCGAGCGAACAATCTGGGATCAATCCAAGCACCATGGCGTGCTCAACGCTAATGTGACTACCGAAGGCTCCGGCTAGGCGGATGCGATCTACCGCAGACACCCCCATCTTATCCATGAGCAATTTAATACCGGCGTATAACGCAGCTTTCGCTAACTGAATCTGACGTACGTCGTTTTGCGTCACGACGATATCGCGCTGAGACTCATCCTCGGCAAAGTGCAATACATAGGACCAGGTGCGGCCATGGGCGCGAACTCGTGACGTGCGCTCCGCGAGCGCTCCGTCAACAATACCGTCCTCTGAGATAATGCCCGCAAGAAACATCTCGGCGATGACTTCAATAATCCCAGAGCCGCAGATACCAGTAATGCTTAGATCGCGGGTCGACTCCCTAAACCCAGCGTCAGTAGACCACAGCTCCGAGCCAATCACTCTGAATTTTGGCTCTAAGGTCTCACGATCAATTCGTACGCGCTCGATGGCCCCTGCAGTCGCGCGCTGTCCGGCGCTAATTTCACCGCCCTCGAAGGCGGGTCCTGTGGGACTTGAGCAAACAAGGAGTCGGTCTTTGTTACCAAGCACGATTTCCGCATTGGTGCCCACATCGACAATCAGGCTCATCGCGTCATCAGTGTCGGGACTCTCAGCAAGAATCACACCTGCGGTGTCAGCACCCACGTGACCCGCGATACAGGGCAAGACAAACAATCGCGCTTGCTTGTGCGTATCTAGCCCCAAATCGCGCGCCTTAAGCGTCACCGCCTCATCGACCGTTAACGCAAAAGGTGCCCCCCCCAAGTTGATCGGATTAATACCGAGGACCAAGTGGTGCATGATGGGATTCGCGACTAGCGAGATCTCCAAAATATTATCAGTGGTCTCGCCCAGTTGATCCGTGAGTTCTACAAACAGTTTGCTAAGCGCGGTCTGAATGGCGGCGCTCATCGCCTCGGCGCCCTCGGGGTGCATCATGATGTAACTGACGCGACTCATTAGGTCTTCGCCAAAAGGAATCTGCGGATTCATTACACTCGCTGACGAGAGCACATCACCCGTGGAGAGGTCGCATAGATGCGCAGCAACCGTCGTGGAGCCCACATCAACCGCAACGCCTCGTGGTGATTCAAACAGCCCGGACCAGATACCAATCACTTTTCGGGACTCAAAGACTGCAACGGTCACACCACGATCACCCGACGCAAGGGCCGTTTGTAGCTTTATAAGTTCAGACGTTTCTATAGTGAGATCAGTCAGTTCCCAATCTTTCGACAGTGCCTCGAGTAGGAGCTTTGACTCGCCCCGTGCATCCTCGAGTGTCGACTCGGGCAAGGTAACGAAATATAAACGAGTTGCCGTATTGAGCTGAATATCGCGATGCTCGGCATCTTTACGAATGATTTGACGATGCACCTGACTCTCGGGTGGCACGTCGATAATAACGTCGTCGAGCAATTCTGCGTGACAACTCAGCCGTCTCCCCTCGGGAAGTGGGCCTTTCCGCTCATTAAATTTAACTTCGGTTGCAACGAGCGGAGACAGATGCTCCGGACTCGAGGTCATCTCATGCTTTTGAAAAGTGCCTGACATGCAGGCGATCTGGCAACGACCGCAGAGACCGCGACCACCGCAGACCGAGTCGATATCTACGCCAAGCGTTCGGGCGGCTTCGAGCAGGCGGGTGTGCTTTGGAAACTCGCCCCGCTTTCCCGACGGCAGAAAGAGAACTTTGACCTGCTCGACAGACACCGCTGTGCGTTAGCCTCTTCGGCGTCCTGAGCGACCGCGACGCGCGCCAGCACCTTCGGGAGCAGGCTCACGATAAGCCTTAATCCAATTAGCACAATCGGGGTCGTGTCCCATCATAACGTCACCACCTCTAACAGCCTGCATCACTTCAGCGTGCAGTGGACTCGTAATAGCAGACGTCATGCCCGCGCCCATCGCCATCGTAAGGAACGCTGCGTTGATACCGTTGCGATTGGGAAGGCCGAAGCTCACGTTTGATGCGCCACAAGTGGTGTTGACCTTCAGCTCTGTGCGAAGACGACGAACCAACTCCATTACCTGCACGCCCG
>CAJXZI010000162.1 GCA_913063005.1 uncultured Halieaceae bacterium
TAGACTTATCTCCGGTCGTGCCTCCCTAAGCTTGATTGATAGTGCCTCTGGTCATGTAAGCGATGACCTCGTCTATTTGCGAGTTGCTTCAATCGTATTTCAACGCGAAGATTAACGAGCAGGGCTCGTGCTAAATGCGCGCGCTGAAAGTCACCAAAACGATAAGAAAGAAAAGATATGCTCCTCTCAATCCGCTGTTTAAATGTTGTCTTCGGACTTCTCTCGCTCCTTTTAGTTCACGGTGCCCACGCCTCAGATGGCGATCGTCCCAATGTCATTGTGATTGTTGCTGATGACTTAGGCTGGAACGATGTGGGTTACCACGGAGGGAATATTGATACTCCGTCGCTGGATAAACTGGCAGAGCAAGGGGTACAGCTCAATCGTTTTTACACAACGCCAATTTGCTCGCCGACACGCGCTGCGCTCATGACAGGCCGTGATCCTATGCGTTTGGGTATTGCTTATGGGGTGATCCTGCCTTGGGACAATATCGGGGTGAATCCGGCTGAACACTTTATGCCGCAGTCATTCGAGGCGGCGGGCTATCAAACCGCAATGGTGGGTAAATGGCATTTGGGCCATGCGCAGATGACCTACCACCCCAATCAGCGGGGTTTTGAACACTTTTACGGGCACTTACACACGGAGGTGGGTTTCTATCCGCCGTTCGCCAATGTGGGCGGCAAGGACTTTCAGGAGAACGGTGTATCCATTGATGACGAGGGTTACGAGACCTATCTCCTCGCCGATGAGGTAAGTCGGTACATACGTGATCGTGATGAAGAAAAGCCTTTCTTTATCTACATGCCATTTATCGCACCCCACACGCCATTGGACGCGCCTCAGGAGTTGCAAGACAAGTACAAGGATATAGAGACAGATCTCGCGCCCGCACGATCCAATCAGACTGACTCAACCCGCCGTATGGCGAAGTTGATGATGCGGGACAGCGCACGCCCCATGTATGCGGCCGTGGTTGACGCGATGGATCAGGCAATTGGTCAAGTCCTCGATACCCTCGATGACGAGGGGCTTGCTGAAAATACGATTGTGCTCTTTTTTAGCGATAACGGGGGTGCTGCGTACTCTATCGGTGGCGCGGATAATGCACCACTGCGTGGCGGAAAGGGCGAGACCTTCGAGGGCGGAATTCGCGTAGTGTCACTCATGCGTTGGCCCGCACAGCTGGCACCCGGGCAAACGTTCGATCAGATCATGACGGTGATGGATGTTTTCCCGACGCTGGCCGAGGCGGCCGGTGTGACGCCGCTTAATAATTTTCCGTTCGACGGGCGCAGTTTATGGCCATCGATCAAAGATGGGGAAATCCATAAGCGCGATGAGCTGGTGATGTTTGCCTCCGAAATACCCATTTATGGCAGCTTTAAGCTCACAGCTTTTGATGACGAATGGAAGTTGGTTCAGGAGATGGAGCAGGATCAGCTTTCAACCACCGTGACGAACTATTTGTTCCGTATTGCTGAGGATCCAAACGAGTACAACAATCTGGCGTCCGAGTTTCCCGAGATTGTTGATGAAATGGCGCGAGCGATCACCGACTGGCGCGCGCTTTATCCGATAAGCGGAACGCGCTCCGTGCTGATTCCACCGCCCGGATGGCGACCACCTAAGGACTGGGCTAGCTACCCTCGCCCTCTTGATGAGCTTCAGGAGAATGAGATTTTAGGTATGGTGCCGACAGAGACCATTCAACGTATCCTGGATATGCAACACGGACAGCGCGGCCGATTGCTGTACGCTTGCTCGAAGCGTTGGTGGAGCTTTGGTATTTGTATCAAAGACGATGAAGCTGTGGACGACGCGTCTTGAAAACCAAAAAAATAAGATTGGTTTGGGGCAACAATAAGATGGGCGCAGAAGGAGAATAAGAATGACAGCAATCATTATCGCGCATTTCAAAGCGCAAGAGGGCAAGCTCGCCGAAATGGCTGAGGTGTTTAAGGCGTCGCTGGGTGCTACTCGCGGCTTCGACGGCTGTCTTGGCCTCGATGTCTACGTTGAGACGTCAGCCAATATGTACACGTTAATCGAGGAATGGGAGAGCGTAGCGCACTACGACACCTATCTTCAGTGGCGCATCGATAACGGCATAAAAGAAGCGACAGCGAGTATCATTGAGGGCGGTTGGGACAACGGTGTCACTATCCAGCGACTCGGCACCAAACTCGATATATAACTCGACTACACCCTTACGACGCCGCCGATTCTCAAGGTCGCGTCGTTCACCCAGAGAATTGCGCGTTTGGTGCGGACTCTGTGTAAACCACGAGACTTTTTGATGGGCGATTCAGCGCTTCATATCGTACTTTGCCAACCCGAAATTCCACCAAACACGGGGAATATTATCCGCCTATGCGCGAACACGGGTGCGGGTCTACACATTATTCGCCCGCTTGGCTTTGAGATGGACGATAAGCGTTTGCGCCGCGCGGGGCTGGATTACCACGAGTTTGCCAAGGTCCAAACATGGGACTCGTTGCCGGCGTATGTTGATGCTTATCCAGAGCGGCGGTTGATTGCTGTGGAGACCTGCGGCCAAACAGCGCATTCTGATTTTATCTACTCGGGCGGCGACTCTTTGGTTTTTGGCTCAGAGACAAAGGGCTTATCCAACGAGACGCTTACCCTATTTGATCAAGCGAATATTGTGCGCTTGCCGATGCTGCCCGGTAGCCGAAGCTTAAATCTGTCCAATGCGGTGGCGGTTGCCGTGTTCGAAGCTTGGCGTCAACTTGGCTACTCGGGCTGCCTAAAAGCTGACCTCTGAGTGACGTGGTCGGCGAGTTTTAACCCTGTTTCTCGAGCTTTACGGCCCCTGTTACATCCACCCAGTCTGGCGCGGAGCAACACCAGATTTGGAGCTTGGGCGGTAGTTGGTCTTTCTGATGGCAACCGCCCAGTCGAACCGATAACAATCCCCGACCATCGATGTTGCTCGTGTGGACACCTGATCCACAATCACCGCAGAAACTGTAGTAGCGCTCGTTACCGCTATCAGCTTGTTTGCCGTGTGCCTTGAGTTGCCCAGTGATGAGTTCAAAGTCACCCCGCTCAATTCGGGCGGTGTATTGGAAGGCCGATGATCCGAAGGTCTGACAGTCCGTGCAATAACAGATAGCGACCATGTCAGGGTTGGCAACCGCCTTCCAGGTGATATTGCCGCAATGGCAGGCTCCAGTAATGTCCATAAAGCGTTGATCCTCAGTTACGTTTGCGAATACGTTTGCTCTGACTTAACGCATGCCAGACTAATGATCTTGGTCTATTACCCGCTAGCGATGCGCATATCGACAACGTATAGCAATATTCGGGTTTATGAAAACTGCGCCTTTGATCGTATTACTGGGCCTCAAGATTTCAGAAAACTGTGGCGATACCCTTAGTACAAAGACCGCGAGAAAAGACTTCAGATTGGTATTTTGAGTGTGGTGATGGTCTCGCAGATGAGCGTAAAATCAAGGCATGAGAACCCCATCTATAGCAGCCATTGGCGAGTGCATGTTGGAGCTGTCTCGCCGGCCGGCGAACGCCGCAATCGACCCAAGCGCTACAGCCCTCGCATACGGCGGCGATAGCTTAAACACGACGCTTTACTTATCCAGGCTGGGTTGTGCCGTGAACTATGTGACCGCCCTGGGTGATGATTCTCTCAGTTCCTGGATGATAGATAGCTGGGAGCAAGAGGGTATCGACTGCGCTCTGGTGGATCGGCATCCGGGCGGTGTTCCCGGGCTCTACTTTATTGAGACTGACGCCGCAGGTGAGCGCTCTTTTTTATATTGGCGCGATCAGGCCCCCGCGAAAAGATTATTTGACGACGCAGTGGCACGTGAGCGCTTGTTCACTGAGCTTATAAACTTTAATTATCTCTATTTGTCGGGAATCACTCTGGCTGTACTGAGTGATGTTTCCAGGGCCGCATTACTTGAGTGGTTGCCAACTTACCGCGCATCCGGCGGGAAGGTCATATTCGATAACAACTACCGCCCGCGTCTTTGGGCCTCCCAGCAAGCGGCTCAGTTAGGCTACAGACAGATGTATGGGCTTTCAGATATCGCCTTACCAACGTACGAGGATGAGGTTTTACTGTTCGGCACAGAAACAGAAGAGTCAGTACTTGAGCGATTGACGGGCTATGGTGTCAACACTGTGGTTTTGAAGTTGGGCGAGAGGGGATGCCGGGTTAAAACAGCGACTGATGACACTCGCGTTAGTGCCTACAGCGTAATACCCCGTGACACGACAGCGGCAGGAGATAGCTTCAACGCAGGTTTTCTTGCAGGCTTTTTAAACGGTAAAAGCCTCGTTGCTTCTGCTGATCAAGGGTGTCGTTTGGCGTCGGTTGTTGTTCAGCATCCGGGAGCGATTATCGACAAGTCGTTATTGGAGGATTTCACCTCTAAGGACTCGCTCGCGTAGCTTGACCTTCTTTTGACCTGAGCAAGATTACGTGAGTTTTTTCGACAGCAACCAGCATTCACATCGCCGTTTTAACCCGCTTACTGGCCGCTGGGTGTTGGTGTCACCGCACCGGAGCCAACGTCCGTGGCAGGGAAAGCAGGAAGAAGCGAGCATTGCTTCGCGACCGGCTTATGACGCTGAGTGCTATCTCTGCCCAGGTAACGAGCGTGCTGGGGGCGAGATAAATCCAGCCTATACAGGTCCCTTTGTTTTTCAGAATGACTTTAGCGCGCTGTTGCCCGACGTCCCTGTGGATCGGACCCGCGAGCACGACCTGCTGCGAATGGAAAGTGAGTCAGGTATCTGCCGCGTTATCTGTTTCTCGCCGCGTCATGACCTTACGCTACCGCGGATGTCAGTGCCGGAGATCCGGGAAGTGGTCGATCTCTGGACGGCGCAGTACCTCGAGCTCGGTGCGCTTACTGATATTAACCACGTCCAAATTTTTGAAAATAAGGGCGAAATCATGGGGTGCAGTAATCCCCATCCCCACGGTCAAATATGGGCACAACAAAGCATCCCGGACGAGGTTCAAATCGAGTCTCAGCGGATGCGTGAACACTTCGAGAAAACCGGGCGGACCTTATTGAGTGACTATTATCGAGTCGAGCAAGAGAGGGGTGATCGGCTTGTCTGTGACAACGAGAGTTTTATTGCTCTCGTGCCGTTTTGGGCTAATTGGCCGTTTGAAACGCTCGTGCTGTGTAAGCGGCAGGTGCGGCACG
>CAJXZI010000163.1 GCA_913063005.1 uncultured Halieaceae bacterium
GATATAGCACGGGGTTATACCGCGATTGCAAATGGTGGATTCAGGGTTGAGCCCTGGCTCATTGATCGCATTGAGGATGTCGACGGCAACATTATTTTTCAGGCGGACCCGCTCGTTGTCTGTCGCGAATGCGAGAACCCATCGGTCACTCGCGAGGCCGAGGAAGTCTCGCGGATTGAAGACTTATTGGAGCCAGCTGAGCCAGAGTTTCGCGAGGCGCCGCGCATTATTGATGAACGCGTGACCTACGTGCTCACGTCAATGCTGGAGGATGTTATCAAGCGAGGGACAGGCCGAAGAGCCAGGGTTTTAGAGCGCGACGACCTTGCAGGAAAAACGGGAACCACAAACGGTCCTAGGGATGCCTGGTTCTCGGGGTATAACAGAGATCTTGTGACAACCACTTGGGTTGGGTTTGATGACTACAGTCTATTGGGTCGTCGAGAATTTGGTGGAACAGCTGCACTACCTATCTGGATCGATTACATGCGGGTAGCTTTACCGCCTGAAGAGGCCGCTGCAGAGATGCCGCCAGGCGTGGTGCGACTTCGCATTGATAAAGAGTCGGGCACGCGAACAAGCTCGCAATCATCTTCAATCTGGGAGGTGTTCTTAGAAGAGTTCACACCTGCAGGGAAACCAAACGGCGATGAGGACCGCAGCAACGACGATTTGGATGGGCTGTTCTAATCAATCTAGGTCTGTTCGAGATCAAAAATAACAGACATAAAAAAACCGGCAGGCTGCCGGTTCTTTTAGTACAAATGCAGTCTGCATCAGCACGATATACGCATGTCTTACTTGCGCAAGCTTCTGCCCGCAAACCGCTTGTTGAATCGATCAACGCGACCGCCTGAATCTACGATCTTTTGCTTGCCTGTAAAGAAAGGATGGCACTTACTGCACACATCAATAGTGATATCCTGACCGAGCGTAGAGCGCGTTTTGATCTCGTTGCCACAGCTGCAGCGAGCCGTGATTTCTTCGTAACGCGGATGAATATCTGCTTTCATGTTGCCCTCAACCTTGCGGGTCCGGTGAAAAAGAGCGCGGATGATACCAGAGCCTAATGCCAATTCAAGTCTTATCGTGTGGGAGATTGCGGTTCCTGCCCCTCTTCACAAGACCTTTGAGTATCTCCCCCCCGAAGAGGGAAGGCCACCGCCGGTGGGTTCTCGCGTACTCGTCCCGTTTTCCGGCCGAGAATCGATTGGATTTTTCATTCGGGCTAGAGCATCCACACTGCCTGACCAAGAAAAGTTGAAACGCGTTATCGCGGTGATTGACAAAGAGAGCTTGCTCGAAGCACCACTGAAGAAACTCCTCGATTGGGTATCCGACTACTATCTTATCCCACCGGGTGACGCCCTCATGTTGGGTCTGACAGTGAACGAGCGGAAAGGCAAAAGCCCATGGGTCCCGCCATTGAACGCGCTTATGACGTGTCGCACTGAAGATGACCCGCGTACGGCACTTGCGAGGGCTCCGCAACAACTCCGTGCACTCCAGCTTATTGGCGAGGGCTGCGTCAGCTTGGTGGAACTCGAAGCTATGGGCATTTCCAAAGCGACACTGCGAGCACTGAGTAAAACGCCATTCGTGACAAAAGTAGCCATGCCTAACCAAGCGAAGATCTCTACAGCCGATTCGCTGGTGCTTAATTTCGGTCAGAACCAGATCGTAGACAGCGTCACACAGACACTTACATCATTCGCGACGCACCTCGTAGACGGAGTGACCGGCAGTGGTAAAACAGCGGTTTATATCGAGTGCATAAAACGCACCATTGCGGCAGGTCAGCAAGCGCTGGTTCTAGTTCCTGAAATAGGTCTTACTCCGCAAACGCGATCGCGCTTTGAAGCCGCGCTGGGCTGTGATGTGCCGGTTATTCACTCAGGGGTCTCTGACTCAGAGCGAGGCAGGGCTTGGGCCATGGCCCGCTCAGGAACCGCGCCTGTCATATTGGGAACGCGCTCAAGTGTGTTTTGTAGTTTTAAATCACTGGGCCTCATTATCGTTGACGAGGAGCATGATGGCTCACTCAGGCAACAGGATCATCCGCGCTACTCAGCGCGTGACGTAGCTGTGAAGCGCGGGCAAATCTGCAGCTGCCCGGTCATCCTAGGCACCGCCACCCCCAGCCTCGAAACCCTCGCCAATGCACTCGCTAAGCGGTATCACCACCACCGCTTAACCGAGCGAGCAACAAAAGCAGAGCTACCTAAGATAAGGCTTGTGGATACGCGTGGGCTTGCGCTGACGGCGGGGCTTAGCGACGAGGCCATTGAAGCAATCAACAAAACCATTGCCCGCGGTGAGCAGGCGCTCCTGTTTCTCAACAAGCGTGGCTTTGCACGATCGATTCAGTGCGAGGACTGCGGATGGACGGCGGAGTGTAATCACTGCGACAGCACCATGGCCGTTCACAGATCACCACCAAAGCTCAACTGTCATCACTGTCTATCCTCTCGCCCGACACCGCGATCCTGTGATAACTGCAAAAGTATCCGGCTGACGAGTAAGGGTGTTGGCACAGAGCAGCTTGAGGCTTTCTTGAAGCGCAAAATCACTAGCGCGCCTTTATTTAGAGTCGACAGCGACAGCGTCCCAAGTGTCCCCGTCTTCAAGGAATTGCTCGGCAATATCCAACAGACTCCGTCGGCCGTACTTCTAGGAACACAGATGCTGTCAAAGGGGCATCACTTCCCACGCGTTACCTGCGTGGTAATTGTAGACTCGGACAGCCTCTTATTCAGCCCGGATTTCCGAGCCGAGGAGCGTCTCTTACAATTACTCACACAGGTCGCAGGACGTTCAGGACGAGAAGAGCTTCGGGGGGAAGTCTTGATCCAGACCCGAAGCCCGGACCACCCACTCATTAAGAACACAGCGACTGCACCCTACTCTGATCTCGCCCAAGAATTACTCGGTCGGAGGCACTCGTTGGGACTACCGCCATATGGCGCCTTGGGCGTCATTCGCGCAGACGCCAGACAAGAGCGTGATGCCATCGAATTCTTGTCCCAACTAAAAGAACAGTTAACGCCCAATACTGGCAGCCGCCTTGTCGGGCCCATACCCGCATTGATGACTCGCAGAGCAGGGCTTTATCGATACCACATCGTAGTACATGGTCAAACTCGCAAGGCCATCCATGAAACCCTAAAGCGAGCAATAAATACGGGTTCAACGCTAAAAATAGGACGAAAAACCAGTTGGTTTGTCGAAATCGACCCAACTGAAATCGTGTAACGAGATACAATAGCACCGGCATATGTTGAAACTGCCGGAAGGCAGAACCCCCGCAGAGAGAAAACGCATTCAATGAAGGACCAAGTAGTCGAATTAATTGGCGGGGCCATTGCCCAGCTCATCACTGATGGCATCTTGCCGGAAGGCGATATTCCAACGCCCCAGGTTGATCACACACGAGACCCAAGTCACGGTGACCTGGCGACCAATATCGCTATGGTGCTATCCAAGCGTGCGGGCATGCCGCCGCGCAATTTAGCCGCTGCAGTCGTAGAGCGGATCCCGGAAAATACAGTTATCTCTCGCTGCGACATCGCCGGCCCGGGGTTTATCAATTTTCACATCTCGCAAGCAAGTAATTTAGACGTCGTTCGAAAAATCCTCGAAGCTGGTGCAGGCTTTGGCCGCAGCGACGAAGGTGGCGGCAAGCGTGTGCAGGTTGAATTTGTATCAGCCAATCCGACAGGACCTCTACACGTTGGGCATGGCAGAGGTGCCGCTATTGGCGACGCGCTGTGTCGGCTGTTAGACAACGCGGGATGGTCGGTTCACAGCGAGTTTTATTACAACGACGCCGGTCAACAGATAAGTAACTTGGCCCTATCTGTAAAAGCGCGCTTGGATGGCGTTGAGCCAGGTGATGACGGCTGGCCCAAAGACGGATATCAAGGCGACTACATTCGAGAAGTGGCACGAGCCTATGCGGATGGTGAAACCGTTGCAGCTGCCGATAGAACCATTGAGGCATCAGGTGATACCGAAAATCTAGCGGATATTCAGGCGTTCTCGGTTGCGTGGCTTCGACGTGAGCAAGACCAAGACCTCAAAGCCTTTGATGTAAACTTCGACTGCTACTTTTTAGAGTCATCGCTGTACACCTCGAATGCGGTCGAAGAGGCCGTTGAGCGACTGATTGCCAACGGCCACACCTATGAGCAAGACGATGCTCTATGGCTTCGCACCACCGACTTTGGCGACGACAAAGATCGTGTCATGCGAAAGCGTGAAGGCGGCTACACCTATTTTGTACCGGACGTGGCTTATCACCTCAACAAATGGGAGCGCGGTTTCGAGCGCGTGATCAATGAGCAAGGCGCTGATCATCACAGCACGATTACGCGTGTTCGCGCCGGACTACAAGGACTGAACAAAGACATCCCCGAGGGCTGGCCCGACTATGTCCTACACCAAATGGTGACAGTGATGCGTGATGGTGAAGAAGTTAAGCTTTCCAAACGCGCTGGCAGTTACGTGACGCTTCGAGACCTTATCGATGAAGTTGGACGGGATGCGACCCGCTTCTTCTTAACCGCGAGAGCTGCAACCTCTCAGCTCACGTTTGACATCGACCTTGCTCTATCCAAAAGCAATGAAAACCCCGTGTATTACATCCAGTATGCGCACGCCCGAATCTGCAGTGTGCAGCGAAAGGCGGTAGAGCAATTCGATGGATGGACTCCGGCCAATGGTCTAGATCATCTTGACCAACTGGCACACGACGAGGAGCAGGCGCTTGCCTTAGTGCTCAGCAAGTATCCCGAGGTGGTTGCCGGGGCGACAAAACGACTCGAACCACACGCCGTAGCCAACTATCTGCGTGATGTCGCGGCGGCTTTCCATTCGTTCTACAACCAGCACAAAATCATTGACGAGGACTCAGCAGTGAGCCTTGCGCGGTTAGCACTCGCGTCGGCAACCCAACAAGTGATTGCAAACGGGTTGCATATTTTAGGTGTGTCGGCGCCTGAGGCGATGTAAGGAAGGAATGTAACTCGTGCCTACAGTAGAATGTTGTGGTCACGTGCCGAGTCCGCGCTATGGACACGGCTCTGTGAATATTGATGACACTGTTTATGTGTATGCGGTTGATAAAAATCCGGTCATGGCGGATGAGTCCATTACCTTGACCGTCGTTGC
>CAJXZI010000164.1 GCA_913063005.1 uncultured Halieaceae bacterium
CAGCGGGCGTGGTAGTAAACGATAACTTGGTGCTTATCGATTACATTCTGAAGCGTGAGGAGCAGGGTGAGGATCGATTTACCGCGATCATAAACGCCGCGAAAAACCGGTTTAGGCCAATCTTGCTCACCACATTGACCACCTTTGTGGGGCTTTTTCCGATCATTATCGAGACGTCACAGGCAGCAGCTTTCCTTAAGCCCTCGGTGATATCCCTGGCTTTTGGTGTGTTCTTCGCCTTTTTTGTAAGTCTGATTTTAGTGCCTGCGCTTTATCTCATGGGCGATGATTGGGGGCGGTTTAAAAAGGGCGCTTCAGGGTTCTTTCCCCGCTTTTCACGCCAAGGCTCCGCCTAGGGGGAGGGGCGCTCCCGCATCCAGACTTCGTTAGGGGTGTGGTATGAACAGTCAACCCGCCCTGCAGAGCGGTGCAAAGACGTATTGCTGTGCTTTTTGCTCTTCAGTAGGGCGATGGTTGTTGCTGACAGCGCTCTAAATGGGGGTTACGGCTAGACCCCCAATTGCTCTCCAGAAGCGCTTTCAGCAGATGTGGCCGCACATATATGGCGTGTTGTGTGGTTTGTGCTTCTGTTCTCCGGGGTGATGTGTACACCGATGAAAGCACGCATCTAGCGCGTCATCATTCAACGGCCATGGAGTTCTCTTGCTGGCATCGGGGGCCCTACCTGCGGTATCGATGCTAGAATTACGAAAACCTTTAGTCACGGGTAAAGGGCCCTTCGCTGATTCTTCGTGGTCGGGGGCCTCAGGGTTACCTTAAGCCAATAAATCAGCCGTTTTAATGTACATCCCGCATCATACGTCGGACGAATGGTGATACTGCTAGCACCACCACACCTACGCCGACGCCGTACAACAATAGCTCAGTGAAGAGGGCGGTAAAGCCGTCGAGACCCAGTCGGCCATCACCGGTGCCATCGATGCTTGAGAAGAAAATAGCAAGCTCGGACGCGAGATAAGACCCGTAGGCGCTCGCCAAGAACCAGGCGCCCATCATGACGCCGACATAGCGAGCAATCGAGAGCTTAGTCACTGCGGAAAGACCTATCGGACTGAGGCAGAGTTCCGCAGACGTGTGTAGGAAGTAGGCCAACACGAGCCACCAGGCTGATACGAGTCCTGCGGAATCCGGGTTGTTCAATCCGATGAGTAAGGCGCCAAAACCGAGACCGACCTGAACGATACCGAAGCCAAATTTGGCCGGTGTTGACGGTTCAATGTTATTCGATAACAGCGCAGGCCACATGAGAGCGAACAGGGGCGATAGCAGGATAATAAAGATCGCATTAGCAGAGCCAAATTGTGCCGCAGTGAGTTTTGCGCCAAATAGCGTTAAGTCAGTTGCACGGTCCGCGAAAAGCGTCATTGAGCCACCCGATTGCTCGAACATCGACCAAAATACGGTACTTATAACAATCAGAAAAAATAGGGCGCTCATTTTTCCGCGCTCTTCAGAATTACATTGTGTGGCGAGTAACCATATGAACCACGCGAGAAACAGTGCTGCTACCACTGGCAGCATGAGGCCGACACCGCCTTGGCTTTGGAGTACGACCCAGACGACCAGAACAGACAGAAGACTGTAGAGGACAATGGCGCGCTCAACGTTGAGAAGCCCCAGCGCAGCGGGCGCAGGCTGTTTTAGAATTTCTGGGTTGCTGGGATCACCATGCCCCTCTAGCCAATGTTGTCCGAGGGAGAAGATGACTAAGCCGATTAGCATGCCGATGCCAGCTGCGCCAAAGCCGTAGGCCCAACCGTAGGCACTTGCCAACCAGCCGCAAAGAAGTGAGGCACTCGCGGCGCCGATGTTGATCCCCATGTAGAAGATGGTGAAACCACCGTCACGACGCGGATCATTCTCACCGTACAGCCGGCCAACAACCGTTGAAATATTGGGCTTTAGCAGGCCGACACCCACTACGATAAGCGCGAGCGCAAAGTAGAAAACATTAATGGCTTGCTGGTCACGGACGACTTCACCGGCGATGCTCTCGGTCGCAGGAACTCCCTCAAAAGCCATGGCGCAGTGCCCAAGGACTAGCAATATGCCACCTAATTTAACCGCTTTGGTTTGCCCCAAATAACGGTCTGAAACAATACCGCCCAAAAGCGGCATCGCGTAGACAAGAGCAGCGTACGCGCCAAGGATTCTCAGCGCCTCACCATCTGTGAACAAATGGTGTTGGACAAGGAAGAGTACAAGAAGGTATTTCATCCCATAGAACGAAAAGCGCTCCCACATTTCAGTGGCAAAGCATACAAAGAGGCCCCGCGGGTGGCCGAACCACTCGGGGCTAGTAGGTAGCGTCTGTGACGTCATGGTATTCCCTATTATTCATTGTGTACGAGCCTGTAACGCTCAGTTTTTCTTGCCCCGCAGCTGCGCACTTGGAGTTAAACGCGCGAAGTCATTAAGCCGCGAGTGCCGCGGTTGCTCCCAGAAGTGCGGCACGCATATCGTCAGGATCGCGGATTCGTTTGACTTGTGCAAATAGTGCTGCCGCCTGCGGGTAACAATACTGCAGGTACACTAGCCACTGCTTAAGTGGGTTGATCGCATATTTGCGTTGATAAAGCGCGCCATTCGCCTCAAAAAAATAAAGAAGTAATTCCGAAATCTCCGCCCAGCTCATGGGTTCTTGAGGTTGTCCCTCACAGTGCGCCTTGATGGCTCGGGCTAAGTCCGGTCTACAAAGTGCGCCTCGCGCCAGCATAAATGCATCGCAACCGCTTTGCGTCTGGCAATCGAATAGGTCGCTCGGAGTCCAAATCTCGCCGTTGGCGATGATTGGGGTCTGATCGGGGTTTGCTATGTCGCGAAGCCGCTGCCATCGTGCAGGTGGTCGGTAGGCCTGAGCTTTGGTTCTAGCGTGAACGGTTAACTCGGTGATCCCACTTTTCAAGGCTTGTGCCGCGATATCCTCGAATTGCGCGTCTGAGTCAAAACCGAGGCGTATTTTTGCTGTGACCGGAACTGAAGATGGCGCCGCATCTCTGACCGCAGCGCAAATCTCATAGATCGCCTCGGGTGTTTTCAAGAGTGTGGCGCCGCCGCGCGATTTGTTGACGGTCTTTGCTGGGCATCCAAAGTTGAGATCAATTCCCGGAGCGCCGAGCTTGGCGACAACTTTGGCATTTGCTGCCATCAACGCAGGATCTGAACCCAGCAACTGAACGTACACCGGTGTACCGGCTGAGGTTTTACCGCCTTTTTTGAGCTCAGGACACAGCCGATAAAAGACTTTGGGCGGGAGTACCGTACTGGAAATACGAACAAATTCAGTGACACAGCGCTCGTAACCGCCAATACGAGTCAGCATGTCCCGCATGACAGATTCCATGACGCCCTCCATGGGTGCCAACAGAATTCTCGGCGTGTTGATAACTAATTTGCTCATAAGTTCCGTAAAAACTGGGTAACTCGTAGCGTAAATCTTACAGATGACGCGATCGTTCTACGTTTGTAGACTGGTAACCGTCGTAATATTAGCCGTTTGTTATAGGGCACGTCACAATGAATCCGAATTATCTGGATTTCGAGCAGCCGATTGCTGAGCTCGAGATGAAAATCGAAGAGCTCAAATCCGTTGTTGATGACTCAGAAATCAACATCAGTGATGAGATCGATCGCCTCAAGTCGAAGAGTCACAAGCTGACACAATCGATTTATCGTGAGCTGAGCCCATGGGATATTGTCAGAGTCGCACGGCACCCGCTGCGCCCTTATTCTCTGGATTACATTCCACTCGTCTTTGATGACTTCGACGAACTCCACGGTGATCGGCACTTCGGTGACGACAAGGCGATCGTTGGTGGTGTCGCTCGCCTGAACGGACGTCCCGTCATGGTTATTGGTCAAGAAAAGGGCAGAGCGGTAAAAGACAAAGTTCATCGCAATTTTGGCATGCCGAAGCCCGAGGGATATCGCAAGGCGCTGCGCCTAATGGAAATGGCCGAACGCTTCAGCATGCCGGTCGTAACACTCATCGACACCCCTGGAGCCTACCCCGGTATCGATTCTGAGGAGCGTGGTATTTCAGAGGCGATTGCACAGAACCTTGCCGTGATGTCGCGCCTGAGAACCCCCATTGTTTGTATTGTGATCGGCGAGGGCTCATCGGGTGGTGCGCTTGGGATCGGTGTTGGCGATCATCTGGCGATGCTCCAGTATTCGACGTACTTCGTCATTTCGCCCGAGGGGTGTGCCAACATCATTTGGAAGAGTAGCGAGTTTGCACCACAGGCGGCAGAGGCTATGGGTGTTACATCTTCGACGCTTGAGGAGCTCGGAATCGTAGATACGACGATTCAAGAACCGATGGGCGGTGCGCATCGAGACGTTGAGGAAATGGCACGACGGATTAAAGAGCATGTTTCAGGTCAATTGGATCGTCTTTGTGTTACCGATATGGACGAGCTTGTTGAGGCCCGTTACCAGCGGCTGATGGCCTACGGTAGTCATTGAGTCAATGACGGCGCCGGTGCTCGAAGCCCTTGAAGAGCATGCAACGGCGCTTCGTGCAGCCAGTCACCTATACGTCGGGTACTCAGGAGGGAAAGACAGCCACTGCTTACTCCATGCACTTGTGGCCTTAGCTCCGCGCTTAGCGCTCCCGAGTATCACCGCTATTCACGTCAACCATGGCTTGCATGGTGACGCCAAATCTTGGGCGCAACACTGTCGCGATGTCTCCAGCGCACTAAATGTGCAATTGGTTATCGAGTCCGTCGCCGTTGGCACTGGTGCATCACTAGAAGCCCAAGCTCGAAACGCGCGTTACAGCGTGTTTGAGCGATACCTCTCGCAGGATTCACTTCTGCTCCTTGCTCATCATTTGGATGACCAGGTGGAGACCGTGCTGTTCCGATTACTTCGGGGTGCCGGCCCCTCAGGTCTTCGCGGTATTCCACGATCACGCTCTATGGGCAAGGGGCGGCTACTCAGGCCGTTTTTAGGGGTGAGCCGTTCTCAAATAGAGGAATATGCGTCCACATTTTCGCTCGAGAGTGTCGAGGATCCCAGTAACGCCGACACCACGCTCGATCGTAACTTCCTACGGCATCGAGTACTTCCCGTTTGGCAGGGTTATCGAGTGTCGCCTTTGTCCAATTGTAAAGAGAATAA
>CAJXZI010000165.1 GCA_913063005.1 uncultured Halieaceae bacterium
CCTCAGCATGGGGTTCAAGGAAGTCTGGACCGCGGGACCCCAAGGTACCGTCGATAGATGCATTGATTGCATTCAGCGAAATCCAACGATCCTCAGGCTGATCTGGGCATTGCTCCAGTAAAGGTTCATCCTCAGCGATGGGTACCGCAACGTAGTACCGGTGCGCCATCGTGTCGTCTTGATGAAGGGCATGAATCGATCCTAATTGGCGCCAACTCATGCCCGCGTCATGGGTCTGAGTCCAGCCAAGCGCGGCATTAGCCTGCATACCCCTGAGTAAGTTGTCTTTCAGATAGACATCGGATTCGGAGGGGAGGATCGCACGAAAAGGGTCCATCGCTCGTCCCAGCACATATCCTGTCAACTCGCCTTCTGCATCGCGATCGAATTTGCCACCCTCAGGGTCAGGGGTATCTCGATTAATACCAGCCAGTGCCAACGCCTTGCTATTAACCAATGCAGACACACCGTCTGCCCTGGGCATATATAGAGGCTTACTCTCGGTAAACGAATCAACATCCCAGCGCGTCAGAAAACGCTGCTCGTCGCGCCACTCGCGCTCAATCCAGCCACGGCCCATAACCCAACCACCCTCGGGTATTTGCTCGGACCAGTCGCGTATATGTGAGACTGTCTCTTTAAGGCTGTTATTACCAAACAAGCTCAGCGTTTTTGTCCTTCGTCCGACGCCCTCAAGATGTTGGTGGCTATCGGTAAAACCAGGAAAAACCGTCGCTCCCTCTAGATCGATTACGTTAGATGCGCCACACCGCCAGGCTTCAGCTTCCCGATCAGAGCCGACAAAAACAAACGTACCGTCTTTGATAGCAATCGCCTCATAACTCGCTATCTCATAATGCCGTGCAGCGAGGTCTCTCTCGCTCGGTGTGATACGTCTCGTCTCAGAGGTAAAAGCTTTTTTAATCGGAGTAACACCTGAGTCGATAGGGGTATAAACCCGGGCATTGTGAAAGAGCACATCGGAGGCTGCACAGTGCTTTCCATCATCGAACTGCAAGCGCTCAATGGGTAATGCACGTTCTGTTTCTACAACCTCCTCTGCAACGGCTCCAACCTGCGCGAATGCCGCACAGAGAGCCGGCAGGAAGATAAACCAATGAAGTCTGCCAGACTGATCATCGCGCCGTCCAAGTACTCGATTTAAATATAGACCTTTGATGAGGCTCTCCCTAACCATGCAGTCAAACCGGCAAAGCTTCTCTCTTTGAGCGAGTTTCTCGCCGTCTTTCAGCCGCTCTGCGTTCTCTTGTTTACTTGGCTTTCAGCAACGCTAAGTGGCAAACGTTCTGCAATACCCTAAGCTCAAAGATGGTAATTGAATAGATATACGTTGAGGGCATACTGTACACCTTTAGCGGCGATCCATGCTTTAGCCTACTGCAGTTCTCAAGGAGTCTGACTGATGTACATCCAGCGCACTATGAACACCAAGAATAAAGTACAGGTTCGGGACGAGAGCTTCGGCGCGAAGGGCGTAACGCTGGTTTTGCGATATGCGGCAGGCCTCTCGCTATTGCTGCCCTTGTGGATGCCAGCCACTGTAAGTGCCGACACTGACTTCCAGCCCCTAGAGCAAGCGATGACGAGAGAGGAACGCAGCCAATCGGGTATCGACTCACTCTCGGCTGAACAGCGAAAATTCTTGAACAACTGGCTGCAACGGCGTTACGGAACCGACGCGACCAGCGTACAGGCAGACACTGCGACATCCGCCAGCAGAACAGTCCAGCTGTCCAGCGAGTCAAGCGAGGAAAAAGTCATAGAAGCGGAAGTCGAGCGACGCGTTGCTGAGGAGCTAGCGACTCGAAAGCAACTGGCCAAGACAGTTGTGAACGACGGTCCTTTTGAGGCCACATTGGTTGGCGACTTTACGGGCTGGCGAGGCAAGACCGTTTTTCGGCTGGATAATGGTCAGGTCTGGCGTCAACGATCCTCATCGAATTACCGACATCGCGGTAGTGATCAGCGCGTAAAGTTTGATAAGAACTGGATGGGCGGCTGGGAGATGACAGTTGTGTCGAGTGGTAAGTCTGTACTGGTATCGAAAATCAAATAAACACGGGTTAATCGGTTCGCCGCGACGGGCCTTGGTCTGACCCGCGTTATATGGAAACACACCTACGATAGGGCGAGCTGAATCGGTGATCTGCACACACTCGTAGAACTAAAAAGCGACTGACTACCTCGAAGACCAAACAGTACGAGTTTACCGCGACTAATCGCATTTACCTCAATGTGTAATAGCGAGCTTTGAAGTCGCCCATTGCGTAATCGCGAAAGATCTCACTCGTTGTGAGGAACGATATCGAAGGCGACCGTTATCCTCGGTTGCTCTGAGCTGAAAGGGATCGTGCCGTGCCACATGTATGAGGGGAAGAGCACCAAACTGCCAACCTCTGGTTTTATTGTGCGAATAGGCGGCAAATCCAACCCTAACTTCTCTTCGGGCGCCCCAAACTGAATATATCCGGCGTCATCAGTCGCACCGCTGACTTCATCAGGTACTGCAATATACAAGGCCGAACTAATCCAGCCCTTTGGATGCATGTGATTCGTGTGGAAGCCTTGCGCACTGAGTCGTACCGACCATGCGCCAGAAAAAACAACATCCTCAGCCTGAGTGCCAGCGAAATGTCTCCGCCAGAAAGGATGCGCGCTGCCGGTTGGGAATCGATGCAGCGCTTCTGCTACCGCGAGGCGAATCTGCTGCTCAAGCTGCTTGATAACCGGGTGAGCAATGCGGAATAAAAACCCGTTGGTCTGCGTACCACCGCGCACACTTTGATCGATGGGGTGCGCGTGGGTATGGTGCAAAGTCTCGAGGACTGCAGCCACCTCAGAAAAATACTCAGAGCGCGAGCTGTAACCATCAGGAATTGGAACGTCCACCTGAAAGACCATGGCCTCATGGTCAACGAGGTCGTTTAAGCGATCATCACCCATAAGACGCAAGGCAGTGCTCTTGAACCCAAGCGCCATCTGGTCAAATGGATTTTCTCTAAGCACAGCATCGAACAAGTTATTAGCACGCTGAGGCGCTGACGCTTTCAGTAGCTGTATACCGAAATCGAATTTGAGGCCAACGTCTTGAGGGAAACGCTGGAGCAACTCCTCGTAGGTGGCCATCATTGCCTGCGTATCACCCTCGTCTCCGCGCGCAATCGCTTCCAAACTCAGGAGCGCAGGTGATTTAGGGCTCACCGAGGCAAGTGCCTCAGCGAGCAATCTCTTCTCATCCTCTTTTCGATCAAGAAATTTCAAGAACCCAATCGCCGTCTCCCACAAAGCCGCATTAGTGCGCTCAGCGCGCGCTGCCTTGACCAGAGCAGCAACCGGGTCACCCGTTGCACCACTCTCAACGTGAAGTCGAGTGGCTACTTGGTGCAGCGGGATATCTGACGGGAAATGCGTCAAACCTTCAAGCGCGAAGGCGGCCGCTTCCAACGGTCGTCCCAACTCAAGGAGTGACTCGGCGTTGTTTCGGTATAAGTCTGCAGACTGAAACCCAAGACTCCGTGCTTGCTCATAGGCCTTATTGGCTGTGCCAAAATCCCCTCGCTCCCGAGAGAGCTGGCCCAACGCGTAGTGAAGCTTTGGCGATGTGGGGATATTGACCAGCGCATCTCGGACAAGCGAAAGCGCTCGGTCACTCTCGCCAAGACGCTGTGCGGCACCAGCCGCTAGCTCCCAAGAGACAACATCGGTTGGGGTTAGGCCGACTGAAACCTCGGCATTCGATAACGCCTCTTTGAAGCGCTCAAGCCTGAATAGGGTTGTTGCGAGAGACTGTCGCACCGCCGCTGTGTTCGGCGAAAGCTGAGAAGCGCGTGTCAACAACTCAACCGAGCGCTCTGGTGCGCCCGTTTCGCGAAGAAAGTTCCCATAATTCAAAAGAAGCTCAAGCCGATCCGGTGTCACTTTCAGTGCCGCATCGAAGGCAGCTCGTGTCGTCTGCGCATCACCCAGCTGCGCCGCCGCCACTCCCATCATATAAAGCGTATTGGGTTCGTTCGGCGCGTAAGCCAAAACGCGACGGCACAGAGCGATGGCGGCTTGAAACTGCCCAGCCATCAACTGACGTTGGATAGTCTGTAGGTCCTGTCTGATGTTTTGCTGCATAACTTTATCTTTTTGGGCTTTACCCTTCTGGGACTTGCTACTCCCTTAATCCTCAAACCGGCGTCATGATCTTGAATTGGGCTTAGTCTAACCCTGACACTGCAGGAAATTTTTGGCTGCGCTTCTTATCCTGATCGCGCTGCTGGCTTACAAAGCCTAAACTCGCCACGAGTTCGAGTTCGAGTTCGAGTTTGGCACAGTAACGACGATCTAGCGCCCGCAAAATGCGTCCAGGGTTAGCTAGACTCATCGACAGTAAACCGTTTGTAGCAACACCTACCCCCCCATAAAAAGGCCTTAGCTTTAAAGTTCCGCGACTTTATTGTTAATAAGTCACAATTCAGCCTGATTTGCCCGCCTTTCACCGCAGATTACTACCGTCTGAGAGCAAAAGTTAGATATCTTAGGAAATTGCAGTTGTGCGATCGCACTGCATCGGCGTGCAGGTAACCAAAAGGCGCCACAAGGAGTCCTTGAACTTTTCAATAAACTAGGGGAGGTTTCGAATGAAATCTTTTAAAACACGCTACCTCAGTTCCGCGGTAGCAGCGGCAGTTGCCTCGACTCTGCCCACACTCGTTTCTGCCCAGGACGAATCAGCTGACCTCGAAGAGGTTGTTGTTACAGGTACTCGTTTGACTAAGTCAAACGTTACTTCATCTGTACCACTCGTACAGATCGGTGCAGAAGAAATTAACAGCCGTGGTGTTGCTCGTGTCGAAGACGTGGTCAACATTCTGCCAAACGTATTCGTTGCACAGACAGCGGAAGTAGCGAACGGCGCAAATGGTACGTCGACTCTGAACCTTCGTGGTTTGGGTTCTCAGCGTACGCTGGTATTGATTGACGGTAAGCGTTTGCCTTTCGGTAGCCCATTCTCATCATCAGCAAACGTGGACATGGTCCCCGCTCGCATGGTTGAGCGCGTTGACGTTGTAACGTCAGGTGCTTCAGCGGTATACGGTTCCGACGCAGTAGCAGGTGTTGTTAACTTCATCACCAAGAA
>CAJXZI010000166.1 GCA_913063005.1 uncultured Halieaceae bacterium
AAGTGGTGGAATTGGTAGACACGCTATCTTGAGGGGGTAGTGGCCTATGGCTGTGGGGGTTCAAGTCCCCCCTTCCGCACCAACATTACGATGCAAAAAAGCCCCGAGTTTAGGGGCTTTTTTGTGCCTGACGATTCTCTACTGTGTGAGTTAAAAATTTCCCGCCGATTAACCTGGCTGCAGGTGCTCGGGGAAATTCAGATTCCAGCTGGCTTCTTGTCTTCTGGAGGTAAACAGCCACCGACCGTTTATGCGCGCGAACTCATCGACATACCAAATCCCTAAGATAAAGGTTTGAGTGCCGTCCTCGACCGCCATCTCCATGGGGTTAAAACACATGACGCGACCCGTTGCATTGTCACCTTCAACTTTGAACTGCGTGTTACTCACGAGGTGCTGATGGTTAGGGAAGAGCGACATGGCTTGGGTAAGAAACGCAATCAGCTCGTTTACACTGCACTTGGGCGCTCCTGTCGCTTCGTAGTCGATGATGGCGTCATCTGTAAATATCGTGCTTAGCTCGGCAAAGGCCTTTCGGTCGATGATGTCCGCGTATCTGGTTACCAGGTCCTGCAGTTCAAGACGATCAGAAATTTCTTGAAGCGATAAAGCCATTTAGTACTCCCAGAAAATCTTATGAAGAGCTCAATCTCGGTTGATACGCCCTCTAGAGCGCAATAGAGACTAGCATGAGTGCTGCAACTAGCAGCGGCGTGAGGGTCAGCGCCGTGCCCCCTATCCGCAGCGGCATGCTCGACTTCATAAACCCAAAGCAGATGCCGTGCATTAACCGACCAATAAGGAAGGCAAGTCCAATGCCATGCAGCGTGCCGGGGTCGGTGCCGTTAGTCTCGAGTAAGTAGAGCAAGATCACCATCATAGGCGCGTATTCGGTCAGGTTGCCATGCGCCCGAATAGCGCGCTGAAGCATTTCCTCGTCATCGGTATTGATATTCAGAAAGGCGAAGACTGGGCTTCCCCGAAGGGCAATCACTCGAAACGATAAGAAGACGAGCCAGAGAGCGAGGAGGCTTGCGTAGAGGGCGGTAATCATGGGCCGGTTCTCGTTATTGCGTGATGTTAAGGGTAAGACGAAATTTTAGATCACCCACACTGGATCACAGGAACTTACTATGTGGTGGAGTTAAATCAAGGCGGCGACTTTTTGTCCGAGGTGGCGTGCGGAGGTCCATTTGCCTCCAAACACATTAATAAGCGAATTAATGACTTCAACTTCCGAATCTCGACTTGCGGTACTCATGTTGGATAGCGTTGATTTGCGTTCTTTGGCGATCGGCCGAACGCCCGATAAGGTGGCCTTAATCCTGCTGCGACTAACGCTGAGGTTTAGGTGGTTGTTCAGCACGGCTAGAAGGTAGTCGATTTCAGCCTCGCTGCACTCGATTGGGTCCTAGAGGCAATGGTGATGCTCCGTCGTGCCAAGTAGCACCTCGTTCGCTGACTGGGGGATGCAAAATATAATGCGGTTATCCGCAGGCACTTGGAAAACCAATGCATGTGGTAGCGAGAGGTCGAGTAATAAGTGCGAGCCTCGCACGTGTTCAATATCGAATCTGGAATCGATGTTGGCCTGGTTTAACATGTCGCTAGCCCAGGGTCCTGTCGCGTTAATCACATGATCGAACGATAACGCTTTGCCGTGGGCTCGGAGTGTGCCGCTAGTTGTTATGTCTGAGATCGGGGTATTTGGCTGAACATTAACGCCTAATGATCTTGCTTCGCCGAGTAAAATCCCCGCCAAGGCTTGATCGTCCATGACGAGATCGCAGTAGCTTACACCGCCCAGCAAATTCTCTGAGTTCAGTTCAGGAAAAGCTTTTAAAAGATCACGCTTAGTGTGGAGGCGGCTCTTTCCTAGCGAGAAGCGACCGGCGAGCCATTGATATAAAAGCGCACCGGCGAACAATGTCATGCGCCCCCTTGGTGAATCTTTGTAAATAGGGAAGAAAAAGGTCTCGATACGTGTCGCATGGGGTGCCACGCGCTGCCATTCATCACGCTCGATCAACGCCTCTCGGACCAGCTTGATATGGCCTTGTTCTAGGTAACGAATACCACCGTGGAGCATCCGAGACGACTTACTACTCGTTTCTGCGAAAGGCGTACCCGCGTCGAACAGCGTGACGTCAAAGCCGCGCTTTGCGCAGGCTGTCGCGATTGACGTGCCGTTTACTCCGGCGCCGACGATGGCAATTCGCTTCGAAATCAAGCTGCTCTCCTTTCGATTGTTCCCACGACTGTATGTCAAATCAAACATCCAGCGATGGTGGTATTTGCGCGCAAAAAGTTATGCCCTTTTAGCGTCATCAGTCGCAAGCGGTTATACATACCAAACGGAAAAATCATCCACCGAGTAGCCGGCGCGCTTATCGTCAAAACCCGCTTCTTACACTTCTCTACTTCCGCCTTCCCTTCTGGCTGTTGAGGCAGTGTACATCGATATAATTTGCAGTTTTGTGATGCCGTTTCGAGTAACAATTCTGAGGGAGGTCACGTTCTTCTCTGGGCAGCGCTTTTCAGTTTGAAAACAGCGTCAGATTTCTTCCCAAAAAGTGTTAGAAAAACGCCAAGTTTTACTTACGATTTTTCTGGCTTCGGGCCGATTTATGAATTAAAAATGACAGCGAAATTTCGGGTGAAAAATGTAAGCGAGAAATTCGTATGACTGAGAGAGCAGGAAGGCGAAAAGGTGGTGGTCGCGCCGGTCGAAGAGAGGCGAGAGCTAGCTCTGGTCCTGCGGCCGCACCGTATATCAAGCGAAAGATTCCTTATGTTGAAATTCTCAGTGAAGAGGGTTTGCAGCTCATTGAGGACAACGCGGATAAGCTCCTAGAAGAAGTGGGCATTGATTTTCTCGATGACCCCGAAGTGCTTGAACTTTTCAAAGCTGCCGGTGCGAACGTTGACGGTACCCGCGTCCGCTTCCCTCGCGGTATGTGTCGGCAAATTATTCAGGCTACTGCCCCGTCAGAATACGTTCAGCATGCTCGCAATCCCGAGCGAAGCGTTACCATCGGTGGCAAGAATACGGTGCTGGTGCCAGCGTACGGATCGCCGTTTGCTCACGACCTAGACAACGGTCGGCGTTATTCAACGATCGAAGATTTCCGTAACTTTGTGAAGCTAGCCTACATGGCGCCTGGCCTTCATCACTCAGGTGGTACCGTTTGTGAGCCTGTCGATCTACCTGTGAACAAGCGTCACTACGACATGGTCTACAGTCACTTCAAATACAGTGACAAGCCACTCATGGGCTCGGTGACGCACTACCGGCGTGCGCAAGACACAGTGGATATGGCAAAACTGGTCTTTGGCGATGAGTTTGTCGATCAAAACTGCGTCTTAACGAGCTTGATTAACGTGAACTCGCCCATGGTGTTTGATGGCACCATGTTGGGGTCACTTAAGGTGTACGCACGCAATAACCAGTCCTGCGTGGTTTCGCCCTTTATCCTTGCAGGTGCCATGTCGCCTGTCACCGTAGCAGGCACTTGCACACAGATTTTGGCTGAGGCGATGGCAGGGATTGCATTGACCCAGTTGATTCGCCCAGGTTGCCCTGTCGTGTTTGGTACGTTCGCGGCAGCAGTGTCCATGGCAACGGGTGCACCAACCTTCGGCACACCTGAGCCAAGCCAAGTCATTTACGCAACCGCCGCACTGGCAAGACGTCTTGGTGTGCCTTATCGAAGCGGTGGCGGTTTATGCGGCTCTAAGTTACCCGACGCTCAGGCCGCTTATGAAGCTGCCAATACCCTTCAGACTGCCGCGCTTGCCGGTGTGAACTTCATGTTGCATACCGCGGGCTGGCTTGAGGGTGGTCTCGCTATGGGTTACGAGAAGTTCGTCATGGACTGTGACCAGGCGAGCATGATCGCGGTGCTGCTTGAGGGAATGGATCTGTCAGAGAACGCGCAAGCCATGGAGGCCTTCCACGAAGTTGGACCCGGTAAGCACTTCCTCGGGTCAGCGCACACATTGAGCAATTTTGAATCCGCGTTTTATCGGTCGACCATTGCCGATAACAACAGCTTTGAGCAGTGGTCGGCTGAAGGCAGCCTCGATGCTGCCCAGCGAGCAAATGGTGTTTGGAAGAAGATGCTGGCGGATTACGAGCCACCGGCATTAGATCCAGCGATCGACGACGCGCTCTTAGACTTTATGGCGCGTGAAAAAGCATCTTTCGCCGATAGAGACTACTAGGCGATTTAAGGGGAGACATCACTAATGTCCGACGAAGAAGACATCATCCTTTCTGAACTTTCCGATGACGACCTTGTGTTACAGATGCACGACGATTTGTACGATGGACTCAAAGAAGAAATTGAGGAAGGTACCAACATCCTGCTCGAGCGGGGCTGGTCAGCTGAGCAGGTTTTGAGCAAGGCGCTCGTTGATGGAATGACGATCGTAGGTATCGATTTCCGTGACGGGATCTTGTTCGTACCTGAGGTATTACTTGCAGCTAACGCTATGAAGGGCGGTATGGCTATTTTGCGTCCGCTTCTTGCCGAAACAGGCGCTAAGCCCGTCGGTACCATGGTCATTGGAACGGTGAAAGGCGATATCCATGATATCGGCAAGAACTTGGTTGCAATGATGATGGAAGGTGCGGGGTTTGAGGTCTACGACATTGGTATCAATAACGCCGTTGAAGACTACGTCGCTGCGCTAGAGCGTCACAAGCCTGACATTTTAGGTATGTCGGCACTCCTGACCACGACCATGCCGTACATGAAGGTCGTAATAGACGCCCTTAAAGAGCAAGGCATCCGCGACGATTACATCGTGATGGTCGGTGGTGCACCGCTAAACGAGGAGTTTGGCGAAGCGGTTGGTGCGGATGCGTACTGTCGCGATGCAGCCGAGGCTGCGGTGACAGCAGTTCGGCTCGTCGAAGAACGTCGCGTCGCTCAAGGCTAACGAACTTGTCGCGCACCTTGATCATCGGCTGCGGCGCGCTCGCTGCCGAGATCACGGCGCTCAAAAAGGCTAATAATTGGTCCGGCGTCGATGTCCAGTGCCTAGACGCCGCCTTGCACAACCGCCCAGAGCGGATTGCAGAGCAGCTCGAGCAAGCGCTTGAAAGGCGCCACTCCGATTACGAA
>CAJXZI010000167.1 GCA_913063005.1 uncultured Halieaceae bacterium
TGCAGCTGGAAAACCTACAGCAAACACATTCAGTGAAGGTGCTGCACGAGATACCTCCAGTGGTCGAGGAGGAGCACCGATCGCTACAGTACCGAGTCACGTTAGATCCAGACACTGGCGCCCTAGGCACCCGACTCCACTACCAGGAAAGTGTGAACGGTGATGTGATGCTTCGCGGCATTGTTCATGCGTCAGAGAGTGCAAGTGGTCACTCAAAAGTGGATTTTATCCAAGGCGAGTTGTTTTGGGATTTGAGCGAAGATACCGACGAACTACGACATGGATTTCGCTTTGATGCTCGTGCGCGCGGCCGAGGTGAAGCCTCCTCTGTTTCACTCAATTACGCGCTACAGTACATAGCCAGCCCACAATGGGAGGCACGTCTGGCGGTCTTGAACACGCGGTCTTTTGGTGGCGAGTCCAATACCGATATCCAGTTTCAAGCGCGTAGCCAACTCAGCTATCGCGCAAGCCCGGCAATCAGTCTCAATATCGAGTACTACTCGCAGTTGGGTGCGATTGATGATTTCAACCCTTGGAAAAATCAAAAGCATCAAATCGGCCCGAGTGTGAATTGGCGGGTTGCTAATGGCTGGACGCTCTACGGTGGCGTGCTGTCGAGTATGAACAACAGCTCGCCCGATACGGTCTATCGGATGTGGGTCACCAAGGCGTTCTGAATCTTGAGTGACCGCCTTACCTGTGGTCACTGAGAGAGACTTGTTCGCTACGAGAGTAAACGCGAGAAGCGCAACAAAATCGTCCCAGTAAAAAATAAGCCGCCAACTACCCCATTAATGAGCCCATCTCTCAGGGCTTATCGCCAGGCGCCGGTCCTATTTTTGCCTGCGGGTTCTCCGTGCAAGTTCTTCGTGTACGCTCGTCACGTCCCAACGTGCAGAGTCTTACTACGGCGACCATTCACCTCAATATCATGCCGCTCGGGCGCCGTCGCTACAGACCATTCATGATTAGCGTAACGGCCACACACAGCATGACCAACCACGTACCAATGTTACCGACCATACCGAAGGGGTTCGGCATTTTGGCCTGCTGGATTCCATACGCATGAAAGATACGTACAACGAACAAGGTGCCACCCAGGATATTAATCGTTTGTGCAGACGCGCCGCTCATCGCCATCAAGCCAAGACCGATCAAAATACTAGGTACGTATTCGGTGTTATTACCATGCGCACGGACTGCCTTCTCGAGTAGGACGGGATCGCCTGCGTCTCCTTGTGCTTTGAAGCGATTCCTAACCACATTCATCGCCAAGAGAAATGTAAGTAAAACATTGAGGCCTATCCAAAGCGACAATGCGCTCAGTTGTGCTGCTTCCATGGTGTCTGATCTCCGTGTCTGTATGCTCAGTTTTTAACTTCTGCTAATTTAATCCAGCCCCCCGGCTTGCCTTCATGCTGTGCGCTCCGGCTGGATATTGGGCCCCTCTGATTGTTGGCTTTTATCACGCCCACGTCTTCTGTAAATCAGGAGCACCGTGCCTTCTTGCTTTTTACTGTGCGCGCTTTAACAAGTTTACCGCTGGTCGACAGACTGTGCCCTCATTTAAGGGCGCCGTAAACGATGTTTTTGAGCTGGCCTCTGAAATTAAATGTCGATGAAGGAATAAGCTGGGTCATAAAAATAACCTGAAGGTCCTCCTCAGGGTCGACCCAGAAAATAGTAGATGCCCGCCCACCCCAATAAAAATCGCCAGCGCCAACACTGGCGGATGCGACTTCATCCAAGGTTGATGCGAAACCCAAACCAAAACCCACACCTTCATTCGCGGTTTCAGAGAAAGCACCCAAGGCCATTTGCGCAAGCGACTGGCCATTGGCTAAATGATTAGCCGTCATGAGCTCGAGTGTTCGTCGACCCAAAAGCTGATAACCGTTGTATTGGCCTCCCTGACGCAGCATCTCGCAGAAGGCCATGTAGTCCGCGGTAGTACCAACCAGTCCCCCACCACCAGAAAAGAAATTGCGCCGGTGCCGGTAATGACTGGTCTCAGGGTCGTCCTCCAAGATCAGCTTTTTGTCAGGCATCCGCAGGTAGCAGGCGGCGAAACGATCCGCCTGTTCATCGGTGACCCTGAACCCCGTATCGACCATGCCGAGTGGCCCGAAAATGCGCTCCTGTAAAAACGACTCGAACGGCTGGCCTGAGATAATTTCTACCAAGGCGCCACAAACATCAGTCGCAAGTGAATAACACCAGCGCTGACCTGGATCGTATAAGAGCGGCACACCGCCAAGCTTGTCGGCAAAATCAAGAAGCGTTTCACCTCCGCCGCGTGCAACCCCTAAGTCTTGATAAACATCGTCAACTGGCGTCTCCATACCCGGCAGCAGACCGCCGTAAGTAAGGCCTGCGGTGTGACTGAGAATATGCTGCATCGTGACGGGGGAAGACGGTCGACGCGTAACCATCTCATCGCCGGCACCGTCTTGCCAGACACGTTGCTCGCGCCATGAGGGTATGAATCGATGAACGGGGTCAGTCAGCTGAAAGCGTCCCTCCTCCCACAACATCATCAAAGCGACAGAGGTAATCGGCTTGGTCATCGAATAGATGCGGAAAATAGTATCGTCACGCATCGGCTTAGTGCGCTCGCGGTCCATCAGCCCCATGGACTCGAAATACGCGGGCATACCGTGTCGAGATACTAAAACCTGGCAACCGGGAATCTTACCCGGGTCGACGTAGTTTTCTCTCAGGTGTGTGCCAATCCTCGCCAGCTTTTCTTTCTGGAATCCCGCAGCCGTCGCGTCTACTTCCATAATGTTTTTACCTCGTTATTCTCGGATCGCATTACTCCACTGTATACGACCCACTTTTTGCACACGCGTCGCAGTGTTGAGCACCGCACGTCACTAATCACATGGCCTAATATCGCCTCATGAAGATGGCAACGCAATTCAATGATGCGTCTGCTGAATAAATGTCTAAACTGACCCAATAAGCTAAAACAATAAGGACGCACCATGAATATGCAGCTCGCGGTCATTGACCTCCTCAGAGGCATGCCTCGACCATTTCTTCGCATGCTCGCAGGCAAACCCGCCAGCATCGACGGTAATACGCTCGATCTCAATATGCATATGATGGCCAAGCTTGCGGCGAGAGGCGCGAGCGATGACGACGCACCGATGTCAGTTGCCGCATTCAGGGCGGCTGCAAGTGCCTATAACGGGCTGAATTTACCCGTCGCCAAGGGTGTCACTACGTCAGACACAGCCTTTGCACTGCTGGGAAATAACTTACAAGCGCGTGTTTATCGACCCGCGACCCTCTCAGGACCACTGCCCGCAGTCCTCTTTTTCCACCAAGGTGGGCTCGTCATTATGGATCATCTAACCGATGATCATTTCTGCTCACTCCTGGCTGCGCGATGTAAAGCCGTTGTCATTTCACTCGACTACCGGCTTTGCCCCGAGCATGCCTTCCCTGCACCCATTGAGGATGCGGAGGCGCTGTGGCATCACGTTCAAGAAAACGCGGTTGAAATGAACATCGATCCAGAGCGTGTAGCGCTTGCCGGAGACAGCGCTGGAGGACTTATCAGCAGCAGCCTCGCCATTAGCTTAAGAAATAGTGGAGGGACGCAACCCGCAGCTATGTGCCTTGCCTACCCCTGGGTAACCACCAACAACGAGAACCAACCTTCGCTCAGTAGTTGCGCGAACGCCTTTCCGTTAACCGCTGACACCATGCACTTCTTCAACGAGCAGGTTTTTCCAAACGATCGAGAGAAAGACAGCGCCTTGGCCAATCCGCTTCACGTGGAGGACCTAGGCAACTTGCCACCCACAGTCATTGGCACCGCGGGATTCGATCCGATTCGGGACCAAGGCAATGCCTTTGCACAGCGACTTATCGACGCAGGTAATGAGGTAGAACATTTCTGCTTCAAGAACCTCACACACAGCTATCTCATGTTTGGTCGCGTCAGTCGCGCCGCGGAGGAGGCCTGCGAGCAACTCGCATCATCCCTATCAAAGGTACTCAACCGCACAGACTGAATATTCTGAGCTCGGCGTTACCCCACCATGCGACGGGTAAGCCATCGGCTTACCCCCATTCCAAACAACCTACTCAATCGGTGCCAGGTTTTCGTTGACGAGCCGAGCACATGGTGAAGCTCGCGACGCTGCGTCAGCCCAAAGACCGCCGAGGCGACGGCCTCAGGCTTTAAGTCCCAGCTCATGTTTTCGAGTTGCCGAGGGTCCAACGAGCGGCCCATTTCGGTATCGATCACCGGCGGCTTGATACAGGTCACGTATATGTCGTCGCTCTCCCATTCCAGATTGAGTGCCTGTGTGATGCCATCAACGTAAAACTTAGTTGCACTGTAAACAGCAAGAAGCGGAATGCCGTGAATGCTCGACGCCGAGCAGAGATTAATCACCATGGCGCCTTCGGTCGCCTTGAGCATAGGGTGAGCCGCACAAGACACCAAGGTAAGACCCGTGACGTTTACGTCCACCATCGCGCGAATCTGGCTCTCAGTGTGAGTCATTATTTCCCCACCGGATAAAACGCCAGCATTGTTCACGAGCACATCGAGCCGACCGCCCGAAGCGTGTGAAAAAGTAGTCAATGCTTGATCGATAGAGGCGCTGTCGCGAACATCACAGAACCCCGCGACGGCGTCCTTGAACTCTGGCTCAGACAAAAGCGCTTCACAGCGCGCCGCGTTGATATCAAATAAGCCGACTCGATAGCCCTCGTGCGCGAAATGGCGCGCTATCGCCAGACCAATACCCTGCGCAGCGCCTGTAATAAAGACTGCCTTCATAGATCACCCCACTCCTTTCTGATTATTTTCTCGTTACTTGCTCGTCGCTTTTTTCATTTTAGTCATTGTCGTTTTTCTATTTTTTCTTCTCGCGCGAACACTGCTCATTATTTTTATTGTGTTCTGCTGTAGACCAATCGCCGGCCACCCCGTAAGTAGAGCACGGAAAAAGACGTATCCCAAGAACACAGGAACACAGGAACACAGGAACACAGGAACACAGGAACACAGGAACACAGGAAATCTAAAAGCCCAAAGCCCAAAGCCCAAAGCCCAAAGCCCAAAGCCCAAAGCCCAAAGCC
>CAJXZI010000168.1 GCA_913063005.1 uncultured Halieaceae bacterium
GTTGGAGTAGGGTTTTGATTAATTCAGAACCCTGTAGCCCCTACCGCGCAAACATTGTTTGATTACCTGCTCAACCTCGCGGCTGCCCTCTCGAGCGCCACCAACGCCGCCGGTTACTGCACCGACGCCCGCACCACGCTCCGCTGAGTTCGAACGACGGTTAAGGATTGCACCAATCGCACCGCCCACGACGGCGCCGCCAATGGCGCCTCGTGCGACCTTCTCTCCCCGGTTTACTTCGGCCGCATATTGCTCGCATTCAGCCTTATCCGCAGCGTATTTAGCCATATCGACACCTTTGCGATCGATGATAGGTGCGTCAACAAACGGGTCTGAGGTGGCACAGCCTGTGAGCAGTGTGAGGGCGGTTAAGAGAGTTAGTTTTCGCACGTGATGTTCCTCGGTTGGTCTTTCTGAGCGTCAAGCTGAGTTCATAATCTGCGTACGAATATGCCCCGTACTTCCCGTCGTTTGAAGAGGAAAAAATACGGCCTTGAGGGCCTCAGCACGCTATTGATGGGGCCTGAAGGTATGGAGTTAGCCCTAAAAAATTGCGTTAGGCTTTCGATCTGACGATCTTGGCTACACTCTGGGCTGTTGCAAGCAAGTGACCCTCTTCATCAAGGAGCTCTGACTCTAAAAACACGGTTTTAAACGTTGCCTGTCGAATCCAACCGCGAGCGAATACCGGACCTTTCTCTCCGCGCGTAACCGCGTGATAGCGGGTTGTGACCTCGTAGCTCGAGAGCGCAACCACACCTTCTTCTGCGAGGTGCGCGAACACAGCGTGTGACATCGCCGCGTCCAACATCACCGTAATAAACCCGCCTTGAACAACGTCGATAGAGTGACAGTGATCCTTTGTGGGACGGAATTCAAACGTGCAGCTTTGTTCGTCTCGATCACTGCTAATTACACGACCATTCAGTAATTCGATAAATGGCGGACGGTTACTGTTTAAACGCTCGATAGGGTCGACGCTGCTCATATTTCATTTCCGAAGTTGTGGTTAACAAAACGCGCGCCATGGTAACGTCACCCATTACAAACTTACAGGACAATCTCGATGCTTACCGCGGTACTAACCATGTTGGATTTACAAGACAAAATGAACACCAAGGTTCATCCAAATTGGCGGGAGCAGGGCTACGAGTGGTATCGCGCAGCGTGGATCGAGTGCGCTGAATTGATGGACCATGCTGGTTACAAATGGTGGAAACATGCCGAACCAGACATCGAGCAAATCCAGTTAGAGGTCGTCGATATTTGGCATTTTGGGATGTCGGCTTTACTGGTTGGCTCCGACGATACTCGAGCACTGGCTGACGAGATAGCGGGTGACTTGAGTGCAGCGCCCAATTCTGGGCTCAGCTTGCTTGAGGCGTCCGAGGCGCTGGCATCCGCCTGCATAACCAGCGGATCCTTTTCCACGCCCGCATTTCTTAATCTAATGCAAGCGAGTGATCTGAGTTTTGACCAGCTCTACCGTATGTATGTCGGTAAGAACGTTTTGAACTTCTTCCGACAGGACCATGGCTACAAGGACGGTTCGTACGTCAAGGTTTGGGATGGTCGAGAGGACAACGAGCACCTTTCCGATATTTTGAGTCAGCTAGACGCCGGCGAAGCGGGCTTTGCGGAGACTGTCTATAAGGGACTTGAGGCGGCCTATCCCGGATAGCCCCGATCTCAAGCTTTACAAACGGAGTAAAACCCTGCGGCCATAAACGGAATCATCTGATCATAAGCCGACTGGTAGTCGTCTGACCGGCAGGCTCCCTCAGAAAGGCGGTCAATCCGGCCTGTTCTCGCCAGCGTGAGGGTCAGCGCCCCGGAAAGGTTGTGGTAGCACCAATATATTTTGTCGTTTGGCGCCTCTGGCAAGGCCGCTTTTAGCGCACCTATAAACTCGGTTACCAGCTGGTCAAATGCGGAGGACATGAGTCGCTGTCCCCAGTAGGTATGGTTGTTCACGTAAGCGATGAGGGCGAGGTAGTGCTGCCAGCCGGAATCTCCTTCGCGTTGCACGTCCTCGAGAGGCCGCAAAAATGCCGATATGATTGCCTCTACACTGACGGTGTTCGGCATAGCCTGCCGCTTAGCCTCTGCAAGTGCCGCAAGTCGTCTATCATTGAGCTCGCCAGCTCTGCGCTGAAATACTGCGGTAAAAAGCTCATCTTTCTTGCCGAAATGATAGCTCGCCAGTGCCACATCAACGCCGGCCTGTGATGCAATTTGGCGCAGTGTCACACCCTCAAACCCTCTCTCAGCAAAAAGGTGCTCGGCGGCATCAAGGATGCGATCTCTCTTGGCGGGCGCTTTACTTTGATCAGTTGTCATTTTTTGCGTTTGGGATGGCGGTCTTTACTCGATCAAAATTCAACGAGCGTTGAAAAGTAAACCATAGCTCATTACTCTTCAACGATACTAATAACGAGAGATCCACGTGTCACCAGAAACCTTCACTGTATTGCTGTTAGTGGGCTATGCGCTGCTCGTGTATGCCTTAAGCTTTAAAGGTATGCGCCAGACCCAATCAAAAACGGGTTTCGCTATTGGCAACAAAGACATGAGCCCCTGGCTTGTCGGCATCACGCTTTCTGCCTCCATCAGCTCAAGTGCGACATTTGTCATTAATCCCGGCTTTGTTTACGTACACGGCCTCTCTGCTTATGTCCACTTCGGTGTGGCTGGCGCCCTCGGTATTGCAACGGGACTGATTGTTTTGTCGCGGCGTTTTTTGACGATCGGTGAGGCGCAAGGGTCGGTAACGATTCCACAGTGGATAAAGCACCGTTACGAGTCCCCAAGACTCGGTGTGTTCTTTGCCTGCCTGAATTTACTGTCGTTAACCTTTGTCGTGCTAATCCTTGTCGGCTGTAGCATTTTACTGTCTAGCCTAGTCAATATTGAGCAAAAACAGGCGCTGGTCGCTGTACTCCTCTTCGTATTTTCGTATGTGCTCATGGGGGGCACCTATGCGCATGCCTATACCAACGCGCTTCAGGGAATCCTTATGCTGTTTGTCTCGGTTGGGCTGTTTGTTCACGGCTGGCATTATTTTGGTGGCCAACCGTTCGTCGCCCTCCAATCAGTTGGGCCCGACTTTGCCGCCGTTTTCAACCCATCGAGCAACTTATACTTTTCGATGTTTTCGGTGTTCACCAGCGGCTTCATTATTACCTTTGCACTGATGTTGCAGCCTCATATTCTCACCAAGGTGCTGTATCTCAAAGATGAGCGTGATACACGAATTTTTTTAATAACGGCAATAGGGTCCGGCACACTTTTCATGTTGATTTTGTTCGTTGGTTTCTACGCGAGGTTGGCCGGGTATGAAGTCGAGGCGCAAGACACCGTTGTCACCCAGTATCTACTGCACGAGACAAGCAATTCTTTGCTGGGCCAATACGTGCGAGCGTTTATCTTCGTTGCGTTATTAGCAGCTGGAATGAGTACGCTGGACGGGATTTTGGTTGCGCTCTCTGCCATGGTTGTCACCGATGTTCTTGAACCCGCTGGACTCAGTGCCGACAAGGGACTTAAGGTCGCACGTTGGGTGCTTATTCTCATTGGTGTGTTAGCCCTTTTGATTGCCTGGGAGCCTCCTGCGATTGTTGGCTTATTCGCCCAAAAGGGTGTTTACGGGCTTGCGGCAGCCTCATTTGTACCTATTGTGTTTGCCGCTTTTTTCAAAACCCGCTTGTCAGCAACGATGGTTGGCTTTGCGGCGGTTGCTGGCCTCGGGACTCACCTAATTCTCAATATGTTTTTTGGTGTCGCAAACCCCTCGATATCGGCGACGTATGGAATTTTTGCAGCCTCCGCGGTGGGCGGTTTCGGACTCATGAAGCAACAATTCAAACAAGAGGCTTGACACTACGATAAGCCATGGCGTAAGTTTTTCAACGCTTGTTGAAATAAGGCGAGCGAGTCACCGAAAAACTGCAGTCCGCTGCAGACTAATAATACGCATCGGTCTGACAAGGAAAGAATAGGGCCGATGAAACTCATTCACTGAGAGGGGTCTATTCATGTCTCACGCCACACGTAATTTTTCCCGCACTGTCTCGCGACTAGCGGTGGCCGTTGCATTTGCCGGTGCGGCCACCACGCCGGCCGTCCTCGCGCAGAATGGTGTAACTGTTCTGGAAGAGGTCACCGTAACTGCACAACGACGAAGCCAAAATATTCAGGACGTTCCGATTGCCGTTACTGCAATTTCCGCAGAGGCGCTTGAGGCGCGAGGGTTAGCGGACATAAGCGAGCTATCGCAAAGTGTTCCCAGTCTCACATTAGAGCCCTCCCGTGCTACCAACACCACGCTTACCGCCTTCATTCGTGGTGTCGGCCAGCAGGACCCGTTAGCGGGTTTCGAACAAGGTGTTGCGCTGTATATTGATGATGTTTATCTGGCACGCCCGCAAGGCGCGCTGTTGGATATCTATGATGTAGAACGAATCGAGGTATTGCGCGGTCCGCAGGGCACACTTTACGGTCGAAATGCGGTCGGTGGTGCCGTCAAATATGTCACTCGACGTCTCAGCGATGAGTTCGACATGCGTATCAAAGGATCCTTTGGTACCTACGCGCAGCGGGACTTGGTAGCGACAGTTTCGGCGCCGCTTTCTGATGATTTCCGCGTTGGGGCGACCTTAGCCTCATTTCAGCGCGATGGATTCGGCGACAACAGGTTCACCGGTGGCGAGCAGTACGATAAGGATATCGTTGGATACCGCCTAAGTGCGGAGTGGGATGTGTCCGATGATTTATTAGTGCGTTTTGCTTACGACGATACGACAGATGAATCCTCCGCGGTTGCCGGTTATCGCCCGTTTGCGGCAAATACGATCGATGCGCCAGCTCTCAGCGATGTGCGAGATACGCGCGCAGGTGCCTCCGAAGCCGAGACAGGCACCACCACTGTCATAGGTGGTCGTAATGAGGTCGAGTCTGACGGAATGTCACTGTCGCTCGATTGGACAGTTTCAGAGAGCTTGACGCTGTGATCCATTACGGCCGACCGTGAATTTTACATGGAATCTGTTCTTTATTTCGTTCTTCTTCCGGTTGCTGACTTTTCCGCCCCCGGTCTTT